>JBFFTZ010000001.1:0-25946 GCA_041571575.1 Gammaproteobacteria bacterium
AGCAGTTTGTTCTGCAGGCTTGGGTGCTGCCGGAGCCGGAGCAGTTTGTGCTGCAGGCTTGGGTGCTGCCGGAGCCGGAGCAGTTTGTGCTGCGGGTTGACTCGATGCTGCGTTATCGCCTGACGCACTTGTAGCAGACTCTGCCTTATTTTCTTCCGGACGCCTGCGCCTTGGGCGACGATCCCGGGGTTGCCTGGGTTCTTGCTTGGGCTGGTCGGGGGTCTGGGCCGCTGCCTGCGGGTTCTGTTGCTCGCCAGACTGTGCCTGCTCGCCGCCTGAAGCATCCTGCTGAGCATTTTCCTGCCCCTGGGCCTGGCTGCCCTGGCCGCCACGACCGGAGCGCCTGCGCCTGCGACGTCCGCCTCGGCGTGAGCGGCTTGTCGGGCCTTGCTGACCGTCGGCACGGGTATCGGCCTGGCTATCCTCCTTGCCAACAACCGGTTCATTCTTGGTTTCGGCAGACTGGTCTTCGTTCTGATTGGGGCGCTTTCCGCGTTTCCGCCTGTTAGCCTCGTCACCACGCTGCTTTTGTTGATCTCCACCCTGTGCTCTGCGGGACCTCTCGCGATTGCGTCCGGAGCGGCCTTCGCTTTCGCCTCTGCGGGGTCGGCGAGAATCTGAACGTCCCTTCGCAGTCGGCCTGGAGGAGCGTGCAGGTTTTTGCGCCGGTTTTTCCTTGGGCTTCAACCAGGCAATCAGCCTTGCGATAAGGCCCGGGCTTTTTTCGGTTTTCACCACGGGCTTTGGAGCCGGAGTCTGGGGGACCATTCCGGAGACTACCGCTTTCACCGGCTCTGGTTTGGGCGCTGCGTAGTCGGGTTCCTTGGCCACGTCTTCTTCTGGCATTGGAATCTGGTAGCTCACCCCCGAATTTTCGGGGAGATCCATCGCGTCATCACGGACGCGGCGGATGCTGTAATTGGGTGTTACGTAATTCGGATTGGCAACAAGGATCAGTTCAACGCCGTGAGATTTTTCTTGCTGTACAACCCAGTCACGCTTTTCATTAAGCAGATAAGTGGCGACTTCCACGGGCAACTGGGCAATGACCTTGGCGGTCCGCTCCTTGCGCGCATCCTCGCCAATCAGTCGCAACAAGGCCAGGGAGAGCGACTCGACGTCGCGTATGGTGCCGGAGCCATTACAGCGGGGGCACACCTGGTGAGTGGATTCGCCAAGAGACGGACGCAGCCTCTGGCGTGACATCTCCAGGAGGCCAAATCGGGAAATGCGCCCGATCTGTACCCGGGCACGGTCGGCCTTCACGGCTTCGCGCAGTCGATTCTCCACCTCGCGCTGGTTCTTCTGGGGACCCATATCAATAAAATCGATAACGATCAGGCCGCCGTTGTCGCGAATTCTCAACTGGCGCGCAATTTCGTCCGCGGCCTCCAGGTTTGTGTTAAACGCGGTGGCTTCAATGTCACCGCCCTTGGTGGCCCGTGCCGAGTTGATATCGATAGATACCAGGGCTTCGGTATGGTCAATCACGATGCTGCCGCCGGAGGGAAGGCTCACGGTGCGGGAGAATGCTGATTCGATCTGGCTTTCCACCTGGAAGCGGGTGAACAGCGGTGTTGGGTCATCATATAACTTCAATTTGCGCAGATTCTGGGGCATCACGCGCTCCATGAATTCTGTGGCTTCCTTGAATGTATCGGGGCCGTCAATCAGGATTTCGCCCACATCGTTGCTCAGATGATCACGCAGGGCACGCAATATGGCGTTGCTTTCCTGGTAAATCAGAACCGGGGAGGGGAGATTGACAGCGGCAACCTTGATCGCATTCCAGATGGTCAGCAGGTAATCCATGTCCCACTGCAATTCTTCTGCAGAACGGCCCACGCCGGCTGTGCGCACAATGGCGCCCATCCCTTCGGGAATCTCCATTTCATTGAACGAGTCCCGGACGACGTCTCTGTCGCTGCCGGTGATGCGCCGTGAAACGCCGCCCGCACGGGGGTTGTTAGGCATCAGCACCAGGAACCGACCTGCCAGGCTGACAAAGGTGGTCAGGGCCGCGCCTTTGTTCCCGCGTTCCTCTTTCTCCACCTGGACGACGATGTCCTGTCCTTCCCGCAGTACTTCCTTGATATTTATCCGGCCGCTGGAGGAGGGTTTATTAACAAAGTATTCGCTGGAGATCTCTTTTAAGGGCAAGAAACCATGGCGGTCTGCGCCATATTCTACAAACGCGGCTTCCAGGCTGGGTTCCAGCCGGGTGATCTTGCCCTTGTATATATTGGCCTTTTTCTGTTCCCGGCCAGGGCTTTCTATATCAAGGTCATACAGCTTCTGGCCGTCGACCATTGCAACTCGCAGCTCTTCCTGCTGAGTCGCATTTATTAGCATTCTCTTCATCGGTCCCAACTCGCAAAGTCATGCGCGGGGCCGAGTGTCCCGGTTCAGGCAAGGTCGTCTAGAGGGTGGAAGTTCGAATAGTTATTTTAGGGCTCTTCGTTCAACCTACCGCGGCGTCAAGCGCCAGCGATTCTCGTAAAATCCTGCCCGAGCATATTCGCGGCAGACGCTCCATGTTTTCTGCCCTCAGCCTGTTTCAGGCGGGGCAAATCAGCGCGTCTCCGAGACATCTTCAGCCCAGCGGGGGCTATGTGCCCAGGTAAAAACATCCCCAAGCCCGACGGGCTTGGTTCTAAAACTCGAATGACCCGTTACGCTTTTCCAATCAGGCGCATACGGGTCGCCAGTGCGGTACTATAACAACCGTTTTGACCACTATCAATGGAAGATCAATAGGATGGCGCAGGCTGCGGTTAGCACGGGCGTGAGGTTGGTGACTGTTGGGGACGAGTTTGCCGGGCAAAGGGTGGACAATTTCCTTATGCGGGAGCTCAAAGGGGTGCCAAGAACCCTTATTTACCGGATTATTCGCAAGGGCGAGGTCAGGGTGAACCGATCCAGAGTCCAGCCCAGCCAAAAGCTGTGTTCCGGCGACCTGGTCAGAATCCCTCCGGTACGGGCCGCCACGCCAGGCGCTCCGCCCACTGAATCACGCGCGAAAAGGGTGCTTGAGCATGTCTTGTTCGAGGACGATCGCCTGATGGTGATTGACAAGCCCTCGGGAATGGCCAGCCATGGCGGCAGCGGGATAAATCATGGCGTGATTGAGTTAATGAGAGCTGCCAGGCCGGATTTGCAATACCTGGAGCTGGTCCATCGACTGGATCGCGATACCAGCGGTTGCATGATGCTGGCCAAGCGACGCAGCGCCCTGAGGGCTCTCCACGAGCAGTTGCGAGAAGGCAAGGTGGAAAAGCATTATCTTGCCCTGGTTCGGGGTCATTGGGACTATGGCACCCGCAAGGTTGAGTATCCCCTGGCGACCCATACGCGCCAGGGGGGAGAGCGGCACGTAACGGTAGATGAATCGGGAAAGTATGCCCTGAGTATTTTTCGCCCGGTGGAAACCTCCAGGGTCGCATCCCTCGTGGAAGTAAAGATTGGCACGGGCCGCACCCACCAGATTCGTGTTCATGCCGCCGCGATGGATCACCCGATTGCCGGGGATCCCAGGTACGGGGACAAGGACTGGAACAAGGAATTGGGGAAAATGGGTCTGAAGCGCCTGTTCCTGCACGCTACAGCCCTGACGTTCACTCACCCCAAGTCGGGTGAGTCAGTGCTGGTGAATGCGCCGTTGCCGGAAGATCTATCCAGCGCCATGGAAAGAATCATGTCCTCCGGGCGCTAGGGGCAAGGAGGGCGTTCAGGGATTGGGCAGGCCCAGGCTTCTGAGGCTGTTGCTTACCCAGATCAATGGCAGGCCGGTCAGGGCCGTGGGGTCCTGGCTGTCTATAGCGGTGAACAGGCTGATTCCCAGCGCTTCTGCCTTGAATGCTCCCGCGCAGTCCAGGGGGAGTTCTGCCTCGACGTAGCGTTGAATTTCCGCGAGTTCCAGGTCTCGGAAGCTGACCCGGGTTACATCCAGGTGATCAAGCCTGGCTCCGCCCGGTCCGATTATGGTCACGGCAGTATAGAAGTTGACGGTTTTGCCGCCGCAGCGCTGTAGTTGGGCTACCGCCCGTTCGGTGGTGCCGGGTTTACGCAGGCGTTCCCCGTCCAGGTCCGCCACCTGGTCAGAGCCGATAACAATGGCCTGCTGGTGGTGTTTCCAGACATCCCGGGCCTTGGCATAAGCCAGGCGGGCGGCCAGTTCCTGGTTGTTCTCATCGCCATCCGCGGTTTCGTCGGCATTGGAGGGAATAGCGTCAAATGGCAGCTTCAGCCTCTCAAGCAGGGCTTTCCGGTAGGCCGACGTTGAGGCCAGGATCAGCTTGGGGGATGAGTTGGGCATGCGGGAATTCCGGGGTTTGGGCTACAGGGGCGCACAGTTTGCCTAAGTTTTGGCCGCCTGTCAGGGTTTCTTGCTCTACAGAAAATATCTCATAACACTTTGACTGGCCAAGTTTATCCGAGTAAAATTGGCCGATTATGTCGCGCTCACTCACAGGACTAGTGAATCTTCGGGAACTGGCCCGGCAAGAAGCCTCAATAGAGGCACGGTTGCCGTTGTCGGAATTTGAGCGTGTAGTTGCTCTGTCAACGCCTGGTGATTACAAGGTTGGCGAATCCGAAGAGAGCGTCATTCGAGTAAGTTTACGTTTCTCCGAGAATCACGACCTGGTGTTTCTCAGGGGTGATCTGGAGGGTTCGGTGAAACTGACCTGCCAGCGTTGCCTGGAGGTCATGGAATATTCCCTGGCCGGTCCCGTTAAACTTGCCGTGAGTGAGACAGAACGGGAAGTCGAGGGGCTTCCAAAAGGCTTTGAGTTGATCTGTCTGCTAGATACAGATGATGTTGGACTCAAGCTTGACGAGGTTCATTTGCTGCCGATGGTGGAGGATGAACTTTTGTTGCGAATACCGTTGGTTCCCATGCATGGCGAGGGGGCTGAATGTTCGGGGCGAGCCAGGATCGGAGAGGTTTCCGATGAGGCAGATCCGAAAGAAAACATTACCAGACCATTTTCTGCATTGGCCGATTTGATGGCGAGTAAGGGAAAGGGACATTAAAACGAATTACGCATTTATCGAATTCAGTATCAGGAGATAACAATGGCCGTTCAAAAGAATCGAAAGAGCACGTCTCGCAGGGACATGCGTCGTTCGCACGATTCCTTGTCCAAGCCCACCTTGTCCGTGGAGCCCACCACTGGTGAAACCCACCGGCGCCACCATGTAAGCGCTGACGGTTACTACCGTGGCAAGAAAGTGATTGAGACTCAGCAGGTTCAGGACGACGAGTAGGTCATCCTTGCGACGACCCTGGAAAGTTTTCGGGGTCATCGGGAAAGAGCTTAATTGAACTCCCCGGCTGCTAATTCCAATTCTCGCAAAATGACGATCGCCGTGGACGCCATGAGTGGCGACTACGGCGTTCGCGTTTGTGTGCCTGCTGCCTTGGCAATGGCCCGCGAGAATCCTGCGCTGACGTTCATTCTGGTTGGTGACACCTCAGTGCTGGAGCCGATGGTCCCGGCTAATTTGTCCGAGCAGGTCCGGATTCAGCACAGTTCCGAGATCGTCTCCATGGACGAGAAGCCTGTCGATGCCCTTCGCAAGAAGAAAGACTCATCAATGCGGGTCGCCATCAACCTGGTCAAGCAGGGTGATGCCGATGCCTGCGTGAGCGCGGGAAATACCGGTGCTCTCATGGCTACCGCCAAGTTTGTTCTCAAGACCCTGCCGGGTATCGATCGACCAGCCATCATGTCTGCCGTGCCGTCGATCGGCGGGCATACTCACATGCTGGACCTGGGCGCCAACTCAGAGTGTTCTGCGGAACAGTTATTCCAGTTCGGTGTCATGGGTTCTGTAGTTGCCGCGGATTTTCACGGTATGGAATCCCCCAGGATAGGTCTGCTGAATATTGGTTCGGAAGAGCTAAAGGGGAACGAGACTGTCCGTGAGGCCCATGCCCTGCTTAAAGCCAGTTCTTTGAACTACGTGGGCTTTGTTGAGGGTAACGATATCTTCAGGGGTACCGTCGATGTGGTGGTTACTGACGGTTTCACCGGGAATATTTCATTAAAGACCATGGAAGGTGCTGCCCAGATGATTTCCTACAGTATGCGCGAGGAATTCACCCGTGGCTGGCTGCGAAAACTGCAGGCTCTGGCGGCTTTGCCGGCCTTGCGGGCCATGCGGGCGAGGATGGATCCCCGTCGATATAACGGTGCCAGTCTTTTGGGTTTGAACGGTATCGTGGTAAAAAGTCATGGAAGCGCTGACGAGTTAGCGTTTCAAAACGCATTACGCACCGCTGCGGTCGAGGTCGAAAAAGACGTGCCGCAACAGATTCGCCGCACATTACAGAAAGATTAAAACTATGTATTCGCGGATTGTTGGTACCGGACGCTATTTGCCGGAAAAGATTCTTACAAATGCCGAACTCGAAACCATGGTGCAAACCACCAGTGAATGGATTCTGAGTCGCACGGGCATTGAGCGCCGACATATCGCGGCTGACCATGAAAGCACCAGCACCATGGCAACCGAGGCTGCACGCAAGGCCATGGAAGCGGCCGGTGTTGGGCCCGAAGAGATCGACTTTGTGATTGTTGGCACTACGACCCCGGACAGGATTTTCCCGAATGTGGGTTGCCTGGTGGCCAATGCGTTGGGATTTGGCGAAGCGCCTGCCATGTCGGTTGAGGCAGCATGCAGTGGGTTTATCTATGCGCTGAGTATTGCCGACAAGTACATCCGGTGTGGCGAGGCCAAGTGCGCGCTGGTCATTGGCGCAGAAACCCTGTCACGGATAGTTGACTGGGAAGATCGCCAGACCTGCGTGCTGTTTGGTGACGGCGCTGGTGCCGTGATCCTTAAGTCTTCCGAAGAGGAGGGTGTGATTTCGACGCATCTGAATGCCAACGGAGCTTACAAGGACTTGCTTTACAGTACCGGTGGCGTGTCCTGCCCCCGGGATTCGGATGAACTCGGTGAGGCCCGCATCAAAATGCGCGGTAACGAAGTCTTCAAGGTGGCAGTTACCAAGCTGGGTGAGATCGTCCAGCAGACATTGGCTGCCAATAACCTTGAGAAATCCGACATCGACTGGTTGATACCCCACCAGGCAAATAATCGCATCATCACGGCAACGGCAAAGAAACTGGGCATGCCCATGGAACGGGTGATATTGACCGTTCAGGATCACGGCAATACCTCAGCCGCATCGGTCCCGCTGGCACTGGATGTGGCGGTGAGAAGTGGCAAGCTCAAGCACGGCGACTTGCTGTTGCTGGAGGCATTTGGTGGTGGATTTACGTGGGGATCGGCGCTGATTCGTTACTAGCGCAATCGTGCTCCCGGCAGACGGCCCCGGACAGGCGCGGAAGAGCTGGGACAGATTATCTCTTGATCCTTCGACGCCAGACTTCGGCGGGATTCCAGCCAGTGGTTAGCGGTTTGCCTTGAGCGGGACTGGATTCCTTGTCCTGCTTCTGGGCCAGTTGAGCCGGGCTCCACTGATCCAGTTTTTCATTCTGGCTAGGCACTGCCTCGATACTGTCATCAGCAGCTTGGCTAAGGCGCAGGTTCATCGTATTCCCTCGATTCGGACGACTACTGTATTCCCCGGATTTTGGTGAAACTGTGACCGACTTCACAAATGTCTTTTTCGGTAAATTCAGAAATCAACTCAAAGTCTTTGCAAAACAGGGCCTAGCAATATACACCAAAAGTAAAATGTAATGCAAAAAACCGTCGCAAATCAGAGACAGTGGGCGCATTTGTACGGGTTTTCCGCAAAAATAGACCCGGCGCAGGCCGCCGACATGAATCGTGAAGCAATCTTGCAGTCTGGGTCGGCAGCGAAACACGATAATTCCGGGAACAGCAAAGTACGGAGAGAATAATGCCCAAGGCATTTACACTGGTGATCGGTAACCGAAACTATTCATCCTGGTCGTTGCGAGCCTGGTTGCCTCTTCGCAAATCGGGTGCGGACTTCGATGTGGTGCGTATTCCCATGGATACTGATGAATTTCAGCGCCGCATTGGAGAGTATTCTCCTACCCGGCGGGTGCCCGTGCTCAAGGCAGGCGATTTGACCATCTGGGACTCGCTTGCGATCTCTGAATACCTGGCGGAACAGTTCAGCGAGGCCCGGTTATGGCCGGATGATCCGTCTCACCGGGCGATAGCCAGGAGCATTTGTGCGGAAATGCATTCTGGCCTGATGGCCATGCGGGATGAGTTTCCGATGAATTGCCGGGGGCGGGATCGCAAGGTGCAGGCCTCACCCCAGGCCATGCAGGACCTGGCCCGGGTCGAGCAGTGGCTGGAGACCTGCCGGGGACTGAAACCTGGTAGCGGGGCCTTGTTTGGTCACTTTACGATTATAGATTCCATGCTGATCCCGGTATTATTACGCTTCAATACCTATGGACTGGCCACGAGCGACCTGGCTAAAGAGTACCTGGACTGGGTGTTGGCTGACGCAGATGTGCGTGAGTGGATGGAACTTGCGGAGAAGGAAACTGAAGTCATTGAGCATGAAGAACGTTAAAACACAATTCAGAACAGGCCGTGCGCTGCTAATTATTGCCGCGACACTGGCGTCTCCTGTGGCCCCGGCTGCTACCTACGTGCTTCCGCCGGCAGATATAGACCTGATCGGTGCCATCACTACGGTGGAGGCCACCCACGAGGAAACCCTGCTGGATATCGCCCGTGCGCATGGTGTGGGGTTCGAAGATATCGTAACTGCGAATCCGGACCTGGATCCGTGGATTCCCGGCGAGGGTGCCACCGTGGTACTGCCTACTCGTTTCATATTGCCGCGCGCGCCTCGTGAGGGCGTGGTGCTGAATCTTCCTGAATTACGCATGTACTACTATCCGAAGCCGGTTAATGGGGAGGCGCCGGTGGTGGTGACGTACCCGATCAGTATCGGCCGCATGGATTGGCAGACGCCCCTGGGCCAAACCCGGGTGACCAAGAAGGTCAGGAATCCGTCCTGGTACCCTCCCGAGTCCATTCGCAGGGAGCATGAGGAGGATGGCGATCCCTTGCCGAAGATTGTTCCGGCCGGTCCGGATAATCCTCTGGGTGCCTTCGCCATGCGGCTAGGCATCCCCGGTTACTTGATACACAGCACGAACAAGCCCGCCGGCGTGGGGATGCGCGTAACCCACGGCTGCATCCGAATGTATCCCGAGAATATCGAGGCCTTGTTCGAGCTGGTTCCGGTGGGTGAGAAGGTGCTGATCATCAACCAGCCTTACAAGGTGGGTTGGTCCCTGGATGCGTTGTACCTGGAAGCTCACCAGCCACTGGAGGAAGATGCCGAGACCCTGGGCAAGGATTTGACCTCGGTGACTGAAATGCTGGTGGCCGCCACGGCCCGAAGAAATGGTCCGGTGGACTGGGACCTGGTCAGGGAAATTTTCGATCGTGCTGATGGTCTTCCCGGACGGATGTCGGATTCATCATCCGGACTTCAGGATGCGGGTGAGATAGCCGTGAATGCGTTATAAATAAAAGCTATTGCTCCAGGGCATGAAAATCAGGCATAAAAAAACGCCGCGGGGTTGAAGCCGCGGCGTTTTTTTTACTCAAGTAATCAGATTACTTGCGCATGGCCTTTTCGAACATGCGGTCAATCTTTTCAGCGTTGCGATCGCAGCAAGCCTGGGCTTCGGCAGCAGCACGAGCAGCCTGGTCGGCAGTGCTCTGGGCGCTGGAGGCCATCTGCTTGGCATCACTGGCAGCGCGGCTGGCGGCATCAGCTGAAGACTTGGCTGAGTTAGCGGCAGCTGTTGCTGAATCAGCAGCGGCCTGTGCGGCAGCTACGGCGTCTTTCAGTTCCTGGTTTGCACAACCAGAAGCCAGTGCCAAGGCCAGGGCCAAGGTTCCGACTTTCATTGCATTCTGCAATTTCTTGTTCATCTATAGATCCCCTAAATTCATATATTCAGTAAGAAAGCTTTCTTGCGCTCTAGTGGACAAGACAATGCTGCCTCGCACCAAACGCTAGGAAACGATAACGAATTGACCCTAAGTAAGCAAGGGGAATATACCTACTCGGGTGCTGGAAAACTTTTCTTTTTCATAGACTAATAGCAAATGGGCTGAGAATTTTTGTGGTGGGAGGGGAGTTTTTCCCCGGCGGTGACGGATGAGTGTGGGCAGGGGCTTGCCAGGTACCCGAGTTAGCTGTATATATTCACATGTACTGTCTATGTATACAGGAAGCAAGTATGAACGAATTAACCCCCCGCCAGCAGAGAGTTCTGAACTTCATCCGGGATTTTATCGAAGAGACGGGCATGCCTCCCACGCGGGCGGAGATTGCCCGGGACCTGGGTTTCAAATCGGCCAATGCAGCGGAAGAACACCTCAGGGCATTGGAGCGCAAGGGAGCTATCGCGCTGATGGCAGGCACTTCAAGGGGTATCCGCCTGTGTGACTCCCTGCGCGATCAGATGGGCTTGCCACTGGTTGGGCGGGTGGCGGCAGGTCATCCGATTCTTGCCGAGCAACATATCGAAGCCCGCTACCAGATCGATCCAGGGATGTTTAATCCCAAGCCTCATTACCTGTTGCAGGTACATGGTATGAGTATGCGGGATGCCGGTATTCTGGACGGGGACCTGGTGGCGGTTCACCGCACACCGGAAATTCGTAACGGCCAGATTGTTGTCGCGCGACTGGAGGACGAAGTTACCGTCAAGCGTTATCGCCAGGAAGGCAAACTGGTCTGGTTGCTGCCAGAAAATACGGATTTTGCGCCAATGCGACTGGACTTGAGGGAACAGCCGCTGGTGATTGAAGGCGTGGTCGTCGGCGTTATGCGCAGGAATGTCAGCAAGTCGTGAAAGAAGCTTTGGAAACGCTCTTGCATAATCCAGGCGTATGGCGGGGCCGCAGTGGCCGCGCTGTACCCGCCCAGCCCAGCGGCTTCGCCTGGCTGGATGCATCGTTGCCCGGTGGGGGCTGGCCCCTGGGCGCCCTGAGTGAAATCGTTCTCGATTGCTACGGCCTGGGAGAACTGCGTTTGTTATTACCCGCCTTGCGGCAACGAGTACAGGAAGGTGGTGAGCAGGGCTGGCTGGTTTGGATAGCACCGCCGTTTACGCCTTATGCCCCCGCCCTGGCGGATGCTGAGATAGACCTGTCACGCATCCTGGTTGTGCATGCCACCAGTGCCAGCGATGGCCTGTGGGCTGCGGAACAAGCCTTGCGCAGTGGCCAGTGTGCCGCTGTCTTGCTGTGGGCGGATCGCGTGCCTGTTCCCTCCCAGAGGCGTTTGCAACTGGCGGCTGAATCCAGCGCCTGCATGGCGGTGCTGTTTCGTCCGGCTCGCGCCCTGGGAGAGCACTCGGTAGCGGCACTGCGCCTGCACTTGAGTGCTTCGGGGCAAGGGTTACGAATACATATACTGAAGAACCGGGGGGGCCAGCCGATGGTGTTGGACAAGCCGGACTTTTTATTGCCTTGATTCGGCCAAGTCGCTGTTATCCGCATGGCAAAATTACAGGAGAAATCCCTCCCCCTTTTTCCGAATGAACTCCCGGTTCCCGCCCCGCAGCCTGTAAATCGATCTCCCACTCATATTCCATCAAGCGCAAACGAACAGTTGTGGCTGGCCCTGCAATTACCCCGCCTGGCGCTGGATATTTTTGCTCCCAGCGATGAGGCCGTGGCCGTGGTGGAAGGAGAGGGCAGCCATCGCTCCCTGGCGGCCTGTAATGCTCCGGGTCTTGCTGCGGGGTTGTACACGGGGATGGGACTTAACGCCGCCTTCGCCCTGGCCCCCGAGTTGCGGGTCCTGGAACGTGATCCTGATCGTGAACAGGCGAGCCTGGAGCGCCTGGCAGCCTGGGCCGGGCAATTCACCTCCTGGGTCAGCCTGGTGCCACCGAATGCCTTGTTGCTGGAACTCAGGGGAAGTCTGCGCCTGTTTGGTGGGTTGGCGGCCCTGCAAGCGCGGATTGTCGGGGAGTTGGAAACGCTGGGTTACCAGGTCATGCGGGGTCTGGCTCCCACACCCATGGGTGCGTTGTGGTTGTCCCGGGCGCCCCGACCTCAAGGGGCGCTGACAGATACGACCGCACTTGCCAGTAGCCTGGGGTGTTTGCCGCTGGAGTGCCTGGGTTGGGATACCCGGCAAAGCGAACAGCTTTACCGTATGGGTGTGCGTTCTATCGCGGACTGCCTGCGTTTACCCCGGGATGGTTTCGCCCGACGGTTTGGTCCGACGCGACTGGGAGAACTGGACAAGGCCCTGGGCCGCAGGCCTGACCCTCGACCCGGCTTTGTGGCGCCCCAGCGCTTTCGGGGTGAAATTGAATTACCTGCAGAGACCGAGTTCAGTACCCGCTTACTGCTGCCCCTGGAGAGACTGGTAGAGGAAATGGTGGGCTTGCTGCGTTCCCGTGAGGGGGGTGTGGACCGCCTGCGCCTGAGTTTGTTGCATACCGATGGACCGCCCACCCGCATTGCCTTGCAACGCCTGTCCCTGACCCGGGACCGCACCCATTTGCTGGGGCTGCTGTCAGGACGCCTGGAGCAACAAGTGCTGCCTGCACCGGTGCTTGCCCTGATCCTGGAGTCCGGGGTCATAAGGGAATTGTCCGGACCCGCCAGAGGCTTGCTGGGGGATGCCCAGGCTGAGGACAAGGGGGCTATCCCCATGTTGGTTGAGCGGCTTCGCGTACGGCTGGGCGATGACGCGGTCCATGGTTTATGCCTGGTGCCCGAGTATCGCCCGGAGGCTGCCTGGCGACGCAGCGGGCGTGGCAGCAGCCTGGTCAGTGAACCCGGGCAGGGTGTGGCCAGGCCCTTGTGGATGCTGGATACGCCCCAGGCCCTGGGACAACGCAATGGGCAGCCCCGCCATGGTGGACGGTTGTGCCTGCTCTCCGGGCCCGAACGCATCGAGACCGGCTGGTGGGATGGCGGTGACGTGACCCGGGATTACTACCGGGCCCGGACGACGCAGGGCGAATTGCTGTGGATTTTCCAGGACAGGCGCAATCGTGGTGGTTGGTACTTGCATGGAATATTCGGGTGAACGCCTGTCAGTATGCGGAACTTCACTGTCTGAGTAATTTCACCTTCCTGCGGGGTGCCTCCCATGCGGAAGAGTTGGTGAACCAGGCGGTAAAGCTGGGTTACCAGGCCCTGGCCATTACTGATGAGTGCACGGTTGCCGGGGTGGTACGTGCTTACGTGGCCGCTCGGGATACGTCCCTGAAACTGATTATTGGCAGTGAGTTTCGGCTCAATGATGGTTTGCGCCTGGTGGTGTTGGCCTGTAATCGATCCGGCTATGCACAGCTATGCCAACTCATCAGTCGTGGCCGAAGGGCTGCCGAGAAAGGCAGCTACAGCCTGGACAGGGCGGACCTGGGCTTGTTGGGTGATGCCTGCCTGCTCTTGTGGTTGCCCGGTGCTCAGCCGGACCCCGGTGAAGGCCACTGGCTTAAACAGCACTTCCAGGGACGCTTGTGGGTGGCTGTTGAGTTGTTGGCGGACGGTAATGACCGCCAGCGTCTACACGCTCTACAGAAACTGGGAGGTGAATTGGGCTTGCCCCTGGTCGCCGCGGGAGACGTGCATATGCATGTGCGTGGCCGTCGGGCGCTGCAGGACACGCTGACAGCCATTCGGCACGTCACGACGGTCCAGGATGCCGGTTGGCGGCTGTACCCCAATGGAGAGCGTCACCTGCGTTCCTGGAGCAGCCTGCGGGCTACCTATCCCCGGGAACTTTTGGAGCAGACCTTGCGTGTGGCGAGCCGCTGTACATTCTCCCTGGACGAATTGCGTTACGAGTATCCCGGCGAACTGGTTCCCGATGGCTATACACCTGCGTCCTACTTGCGTGAACTTACCGAGACCGGCATTCGCCGGCGCTGGCCTG
Source organism: Gammaproteobacteria bacterium (assembly GCA_041571575.1). GTDB lineage: Bacteria > Pseudomonadota > Gammaproteobacteria > Steroidobacterales > BM003 > CAKZML01. The sequence continues at coordinate 13,892 of JBFFTZ010000001.1, forward strand.
ATGGGCTGTCCACCGAGCTGCGACAGCAAATCGAACACGAACTTTGCCTGATAGAGGAGCTTCACTACGAACCCTATTTCCTGACAGTGCACGACATTGTCCAGTTTGCCCGTGCTCGCGGAATTCTCTGCCAGGGCAGGGGGTCTGCCGCCAATTCGGCAGTGTGTTATTGCCTGGGCATCACAGAGGTGGATCCTGCCCGCATGGCCATGTTGTTTGAACGGTTTATTTCCAAGGAGCGTGACGAGCCGCCGGATATTGATGTGGATTTCGAGCATGAACGCCGGGAAGAGGTTATCCAGTACCTGTACAGAAAATACGGCCGTGAACGTGCCGCCCTGACCGCTACCGTGATCAGTTACCGGGGAAAGAGCGCGGTGCGCGATGTGGGCAAGGCCCTGGGTCTTGACGGGCTGCAAGTGGAACGCCTGGCCCGCAGCATGCGCTGGACACGTAATGGCGTCATTGACGAGGACCGGGTGAGGGAAGCGGGCTTTGATCCACACTCCCCGACGCTGCGACGCCTGATGGTGCTGGTGGGTGAAATTATCGGATTTCCCAGGCACCTGTCCCAGCATGTGGGTGGTTTCGTGATATCCCGGGGCCCCTTGTGCGAACTGGTCCCCATCGAGAATGCATCCATGCCGGAGCGTACCGTCATCCAGTGGGACAAGGATGACCTGGACGACCTGGGCCTGCTCAAGGTGGATGTGCTGGGTCTTGGCATGCTCTCTGCCATTCGTCGTTGTTTTGACCTGGTCAGGGAAGTGCGCGGCCTGGACCTGAGCCTGGCCAGCGTACCCGCTGAAGATGCCGCCGTGTACGACATGATTTGCAAGGCAGATACCGTGGGGGTGTTTCAAATTGAATCCCGGGCCCAGATGGCCATGCTGCCTCGCTTGAGACCACGCTGTTATTACGACCTGGTGATCGAGGTGGCGATTATTCGCCCGGGTCCCATCCAGGGAGACATGGTGCATCCCTACCTGCGGCGGCGTTGTGGTGAAGAGGCTGTCAGCTATCCGAGCCCGGAGGTGGAGAGCGTGCTGGAGCGTACCCTGGGTGTGCCTATTTTCCAGGAGCAGGTGATGCAGCTGGCGATGGTGGCAGCGGGTTTTTCTGCCGGGCGGGCAGACAGCCTGCGCCGGGCCATGGCTGCCTGGAAACGCCGTGGCGGTCTTGGGGCATTCGAGCAGGAACTGATCCAGGGAATGCGGAATCGGGGTTATGGCGAGAATTTTGCTCAACAGGTATTCAAGCAGATAGAGGGTTTTGGGGAATACGGTTTTCCCGAATCCCACTCGGCCAGTTTCGCACTCCTGGTGTATGTCTCCGCCTGGTTGAAATGCCATGAACCATCGGCCTTTGCCTGCGCGCTGATCAACAGTCAACCCATGGGGTTTTATTCGCCCTCTCAGTTAATACAGGATGCCCGACGCCATGGAGTAACTGTGCTCCCGGTGGATGCGATGCTCAGCCAGTGGGAGTGCACCCTGGAGCCCTGTGAAGGCTCCCAGCCTGCCTTGCGTCTTGGTTTAAGACTGGTGCGAGGCCTGTCCAGTGAGGCTGCTCGTCGCCTGGTGGATGCCAGGCAGCAAGGCGCCTTTTTACATGCCCAGGACCTGGCCGAGCGTGCAGAGCTGGATCGAGGGGAGTTGGGTATGCTGGCGGCAGCCGATGCCCTGAAAAATCTTAGCGGTAACCGCCATCACAGTTACTGGCAGGTGGCCGGTGTTGAGAAGCCCAGCGAGCTGTTTCCCCAGTGGCGCGTGGCAGAGGGCGAACCCTTGCTCAATCGTCCCACCGAGGGTGAGGAAGTCGTTGCGGATTACAACCACCTGGGATTAACGCTGCGTCGCCATCCTCTTGCGCTACTAAGAGATAAACTCGATCGGGCCTGCATGCTTACCGCAGAACAACTGTGGGAGATACCTGACGGTCAGTGGATGCGTACCGCCGGATTGGTGGTGACCCGGCAGCGACCTGGCAGCGCCTCCGGAGTGACCTTCGTCACCCTGGAGGATGAAACCGGAAATGTGAACCTGGTTATCTGGAAGGATTTGGCAGAAAAACAGAGAAAGGTTTTATTGGGCTCACGACTGATGGGCGTGCGGGGGCGGGTGCAGCGTGAGGGAGATGTGTTGCATGTCATTGCTCACAGGCTGGAAGATTACACATCGCTGCTGGGTAGTCTGATGACGCGATCCCGGGACTTCCATTAAGCCTCCCCCAGGCTGGACTTTTCCTTTTGTTTCGAGGTCTCTGCGAAAAGTGTTCCTGTTACTGACCAGGGGCCTGTGCCAAATCAGCTTGGGACGGATACACACCTGCCCATGCAAGCGGGACGGGCAGTGCGTCTAGCCGATTAACTGGTTGAACTGGAACAACGGCATGAGCATGGCCATGACGATAAACAGCACCACTACACCCATGAGAATGGTGAGCAAAGGTTGCAGGGTATTCAACAGCGCACCAATGATGCTGTCCATTTCCCGTTCCTGGTTGATGGCCGCGCGCTCGAGCATGACCTCAAGTTCACCACTGGCCTCACCGCTTGATATCAGGTGCAGGGTCATGGGAGGGAATAGCTTGCTGACCGCCAGGGAGCGGCCGATTGCTGCGCCTTCACGAACCCTTGCCGCCGCCGCTTCCACGGCTTCCTTCATGGGAATATTATTGACAACTTCACCGGCGATTCTGAAAGAGTCCAATACCGGCACACCGCTGGCGGCAAGGATGCTCAAAGTGCGAGTGAGCCGGGCCGTATTCAGGCCCTGCACAAGTTTGCCAATCAGAGGCAGTCGCAACTGCAGCAGATGAAAACTGCGTTTCGGGCCTGGCTGGCTCAGGTAGGCTCGAAGGCCAAAAAACGCCCCCAGGATTCCCAGCAGCAACAGCGGCCACCATGCTACGACGAAATCACTGCTACTAATCAAGACCCGGGTCATGAGCGGCAGGATCTGGCCACTGCTGGCGTAGACATCCACGACCTTTGGGACTACGAAGGCCAGCAAAAATGAGACGATCAGAATGGAGAATACGGTGAGGATAATTGGGTAAACCAGGGCGCCCCTGACTTTCTGGCGAGTAACCTGTCGGTTCTCCGTGTAGTCAGCAAGTCTTTCCAGGATCTCGTCCAGGTGCCCTGACTGCTCTCCTGCGGCCACCGTCGCGCGGTAAATCTCAGGGAACGCATGAGGGAAGTCCGCGAAACCACTGGCCAGGGTGTGGCCTTCCATGACTTTCGAGCGAACACCCATCAGGATGCTTTGCACCTTGGGCCGGTCGTTCTGTTCACTCACGGCCTTCAGAGCTTCCTCCAGGGGTAGTCCGGAGCGCACCAGGGTGGCAAGCTGTCGCGTCACCAACGCCAGGTCGTTGGCAGTGATGCTCTTGCTGACGCCTATACGTCGGGCCCGCCTGGGACCTTCCTGGGTAATTTCCGAGACATCAACTGGCAGCAAGCCGCGTTCGCGCAGTAACTGTCGTACTTGACGGGCAGTATCGCCCTCGATGAGGCCGCGCTGTTCGCGACCGTTTTTATCGATGGCCTTGTAGTCAAATGCGCCCATTAGTCGCTACGGGTGACCCGAAGTAGTTCTTCGATAGAGGTCTGGCCCGATAGCACTTTTTCAACGCCGTCTTCGCGCAGCCCTGGTGAGAGGGTCCTGGCATAGCGCTCAAGTTCTTGCTCGCTGGCGCCGTCATGAATCAAGGTGCGCATGTGATCATCCAGGGAGACGAGTTCATAGATTCCTGAACGACCCCGGTACCCATTTCCGTCCACGCCATCTCCGGTACCCGGCTTGTACAGGGTAGGCGGATGGTTGATATCAGCACCGAGTAACTGGCATTCATATTCGCCCGCGACAAACGGTATTTTGCTCGAATCCAGGCGACGTACCAGGCGCTGTGACATCACGCCCAGGAGACTGGAGGAAAGCAGGAAGGGTTCTACGCCCATGTCCCGCAGGCGGGTGATTGCACCCACCGCCGTGTTGGTATGCAGTGTAGACAGCACAAGGTGGCCGGTGAGACTGGCGCGAATCGCAATTTCTGCTGTCTCAAGGTCACGAATTTCACCCACCATCACCACATCCGGATCCTGGCGGAGAATGGCTCGCAGTCCTCGCGCGAAGGTCATGTCCACCTTGGTGTTGACCTGGGTCTGGCCGATGCCGTCGATGTAATACTCGATGGGGTCTTCCACCGTCATGATGTTGCGGCTGTTGTCATTGATTCGTGACAGGGCCGCGTACAGGGTAGTGGTTTTTCCCGAGCCGGTAGGGCCGGTTACCAGGATAATGCCGTGGGGCTTGTGGATCAGCTTGTCAATCGTCCGCAGGGCGTCGGTGCGCATGCCAAGTTGTTCCAGGTCCAACCGTCCCGCTTGCTTGTCCAGCAGTCTCAGCACGACGCGTTCGCCGTGTCCCGAGGGCAGGGTGGAGACACGGACATCGACTGCACGTCCGGCGATCCTCAATGAGATGCGTCCATCCTGTGGCAGACGCTTCTCGGCAATATCAAGCTTGGACATGACCTTGATACGGGAAACCACCAGGGGCGCCACGGCGCGACGGGACTGCAGCACTTCGCGCAGTACGCCATCCACCCTGAACCTGACGACCAGGCGGTTCTCAAAAGGCTCGATGTGAATATCCGACGCATCCTCTTTCACCGCCTGGGTAAGGATTGCGTTAATCAAACGAATGATAGGCGCGTCGTCGTCGCTTTCCAGTAGATCCGACGGCTCGGGTAGCGCCTGGGCTACGCTGAACAGGTCGGTATCCGCATCCAGTCCTTCCATCATTTCCATTGCCTGGCTGGAACCGGCCTCGTAGGCCTCCTGCAACAGGGTGTCGAAATGTTCGGTGGTGACGGCCTTGAGTTCAAACGGGCGATTAAAATAGCGTCTTAGTTCGGCCAGCACTCGCGGTGCAATTCCCGGACGATGCAATGCCAGTAGTTTCCCTTCCGGAGTTTCCTGGACCAGTACTCCATGGCGCTTTGCAAAGGTGAAAGGCAGGCGACGGCTAACGCTTTCGGTCGCGGCCTTGTCGATAACGCCAATTACCTGTTCCTGGTTGCTGGATTCCATTGTCTTACTGGTCCCCGGCAGGCTCGCCTGACGGCTCCATGCTGCCAAGGATGTCCAGATCAGGCAGGGTCGGACGCTGCTGATTTGGCATCAGGCTTACATCTTCAGGCTGCTCCGCCTGCAGGCTGCGAATCATTCGGTACTTGGCGTCGGTTTCCGTCGCGTACTGGCGAGCGTCACGCAGGATCGTTGGATGGATAAATACCATCAGGTTGTTCTTGTTGTTGGAGGTTGTGCGCGAACGGAAAAATTCGCCCACCAGGGGAATGGATCCGAGTATCGGCACTCGCTGCTCAGTCTCGGTGAGGGTGTTCTGGGTAAGTCCACCCAGCACAACGATACCGCCATCCTTGACCAGTACACTGGTGTGGATGGAGCGTTTGTTGGTAATCAGATCTGATGCGCCTTCGACGCTTTGTGCAATATCAGAGGCCTCCTGGTCAATTTTCAGCATCACCATGTCACCCTCGTTAATTTGCGGGGTGATCTTCAGCACGATGCCGACGTCCTTGCGTTCAATGGTCGTGAATGGATTCACAAGCCCGGCTGTGCCGCCGGTATTGGTGAACTGACCGGTACGGAAGGGTACTTCCTGGGCGACTCGAATTTCCGCTTCCTCGTTATCCAGGGTAATGACAGAAGGGGTGGAAATAATGTTGGAATCGGAGTCCGAGGACAGGGCCTTTAGCAGTACCGCAAAATTCGTTCCCGAGTCGCTGATGTTCCCCAGTCCCAGGCTGACACCTGATCCAAGCGCGCCTATTGCGGCGCCTGCATTGTCACCGGTTGAAGCTGCCAGTAAATCCACCACGCCAGGGGCCGTGTTACTGAAACGGGTTGCCATGGCACCGGCATCTTCATTGCCGATAGCCCAGGTCACACCCAGTTCGGCGGCCTTGTCGAACTGCATGGCAACCAGGATGGCCTCCACTGATACCTGGGCGCGCTGAATGTCCAGTTTATCTATGATGGCCATCAGGGTGCGCATGGGTTTCGGCGGAGCCGTTATGACCAGGGCATTGGTTTCTTCCTCTGCCCAGATAATGATGCCGCTATCGTTCTGCCTTGGCGCTGAGGTAGCGCCCGGGCCGCTGGTCGATGCAGATCGCGCTGCACCGGTTATCTGCTCAGTGAGCTTGGTTGCCAGATCTACCGCATTTGAATAACGCAGATAGCGCACCCGGGTGTTTCCCACGTCTTCAAGCGGGGTGTCCAGGTGGGCGATCAGGGACTGAATTTTCAAGCGGGCGCTTCTGTCTCCACTGACCAGCACAGAGTTGGTGCGCTCGTCCGCCACCATATTGATCTGGGCAGACTCGGGACCACTCGCCTGAAGCAAGGAGGTCAGTACCCGGACCACTTCACCGGCAGATGCATGCTCAAGTGTCAGGACCTGAACGTCATCGTCTCCCGCGCTGTCAATGCGCTGAATGATCCGCACCATACGTTTTACGTTGGCGGAACGATCTGAAATAATCAGCATATTGGAGGCGGGATGTGCCGCCATATGCCCGTACTGGGGGATAAGCGGGCGCAGAATGGGAACCAGTTGTGCGGCCTGCACATTCTTGACGCTGACTACCTGGGTAACGATTTCATCGCCCCCTGTACCACTAATGTTTGTTAAGTCCAGGGCGGGCATCGAACGTGCATTGGCATCGGGAAGAATCTTGATGACATCGCCGGCGGGCAGCGCTACATAACCGTATACCTGCAAAATCGAGAGAAAAGCCTCGTAAAACGCTTCCGAGGACAAGGCCGTATTGGAGACCATGGTCACGCTGGCCTTAACCCGCGGGTCCACAATAAAGTTCTTGCCGGTCACGGCGCTTACCGCTTCGATCACTGTCCCAATATCGACATTGCGATAATTGGGTGTGATGGCCGCTTGCTGTGCCGACGCAATGCTTGGCAGGCTGCCTGCCACGATCACGCTGCCCAGCAATCCAATCAGCAATGGCGCTAGAAGATGGCGAATGCCCCGAGTCCGGTTCTTATTCATATTTTGTCTCATGGGTTCTGGTTACTCTTGGCCTGTACGAAGTCAGCTATTCCTCGTCCTGGCCCGCTAGAACTGCGGTGTCCAGGACCAAGACCTCTGGTTGCCCGTTTCGTTCGATTGTGACAGTCACCGACGTTGCGTCACCTATGGACTGGAACACTTCCATTCCAGAGGCGGGATCGTTAAGTGCCGTTCCGTTTATTTCTGTTACCAGGTCTCCCGGTCTTAGTCCCAGCGCCGCGAAAGTGCGCCGGTCCTTTCCAGGATAAAGTCGGTAACCACGCTGTTGCCCGTCCGCAAATACGGGTTGCGGGCGCATCACGTCGGTCAGTTTTGTCACGTTATCGGCGATGACATTCGCGACCGTTGGACGACTCAGCCTGCTGCTGCCCCTGCTGCTGCTTGCACCTCGTGACGCGCCGGCATTTGTACTGCCTGCTTCTTGCTTGGGCAGGCGCAGTGCCTCGAGTCGTCCGCCACGGTCCAGCAACACCCGGTCAGTATATACGCCATGCAGGCGTGTTCCGCGGGTAATGCTGTCTCCAATCGCAAAAACCTTGGTGTCTTTGCCGCGTTCGTGAATCAGTGCGAAGGATTCCTCGACGAGCTCCGATGCAATGGTTCCAAGCAACTCGAGGCTCAAGGTCGTGTCGGGAGCGGCCGTGGGATCGATTTCCTGGGCCTGCTGCGCTTCTTCCTCGCTCTGCTTGCTGATCTCACCAAAAAGGTGAGCGTTTACGAGGCGGTCAATTTCCGCTTCGTTCACGGAGTTCAGTGAAGCCTGGCTGGGAACCCTGGAAAGCGGATTCAACGTGGAGGTTTCCGGTGCTGGATAGGGGGCAAAAATCCATACCAGTCGGGTCATCTGCCAGCCGATTGCTACAGCCAGCACGGCCGCCACCGCTCCGGGGAGCAGTGCCAGACTTTGCGCCAGTATTCGGTCTGGCGGCAACTGGCTGAATTCTCTTAATTTTTGACTTATGCCCATATATAAGATTTTCGTTTAATCCTGGCAGTCTTAAATGGCGTCGATAACATGTTAAAGGGGATTTGAGGGCTGTCACAAGCGTATTTCTCCCTACACGTCTTTCATGTTGCTCCCATTAGGTTAAACTTCAAGAAATTTTCTGAACGCACTGTAAAAAAAGAGGAATCTTTTGACTTCACGTGTCTGGATCCGGATTCTCATCAGCCTGGTGCTGTTCCTCCCGTTCTTTTTCAATTTGCGCGGAAACTGGCCGATCCCCGCTTTCCAGCATCTTGAGAACCTGGCTTACGACCTGAGAGTCAGGATCACCATGCCTGGAACGGTGGATGATCGGATAGTGATCGTGGACCTGGACGAACGAAGCATCGTGGAACTGGGGCAGTGGCCATGGCCTCGTTCACTGCTGGCTGAGCTGGTCACGCGTTTGTTTGATGACTACGGAATTCGGGTCCTGGGCTGGGATATGGTGTTCCCGGAACCCGACCGAAATTCCGGCGCTGAATTACTTGACGAGATTGAGTCTGGATCCTTCGGGATATCTCCGGAATTGCGCAGGCATATGCAAGGATTGCGCCCCGCGCTGGAGACGGACCGGATCTTTGCAGAGGCCTTGTGGGGACGAAATGTCGTCCTGGGTTTTGTTTTTCGTCATGCCGGGGACACAGGTTCTGACGTGCTGACCGGCGAATTGCCACCGCCACTGATTTCGGCGGCCCAACAAGAAACCCGGATTCCGTTTATCGAGGCGCTTGCCTACACCGGCAACCTGGCGGAGTTGCAGGCTGCCGTGCCCTATGCCGGATTTTTTGAGAATGCCACCCTGGACAATGACGGGGTTTACCGCCGGGTCCCGTTACTCCAGCAATACCAGGGCGCTATATACGAATCCCTGGGCCTGGCGGTAGCCAGGGCCGCACTGGAACACCCGCCACTGCGTTTTGAGTTTTATTCCGGGGCTAACGGTCCCAGGGATGGACTGGACCTTGAATGGTTGTGGGTGAGTGACCGAAAAGTACCCATGGACGCCGAGGCGGCGGTATTGGTTCCCTACCGTGGGCCCCTGGGAAGTTTCCCCTATGTTTCGGCGCTGGATGTGTTCAATGGCACGGCGCCCAAGTACCCCCTGAAAGATGCCATCGTGCTGATTGGTACCAGCGCCCCCGGCCTGCATGACCTGCGGACGACGCCGGTTGGCGACCGTTACACGGGGGTGGAGATTCACGCGAATATTGTGTCGGGCATCCTGGATGAAAGGATGTTGCAGCATCCCTTCTATGTGCGGGGAATAGAATTAGTCTCCCTGTTGCTAATCGCCTTGCTCATGACGCCGGTACTGGCCAGGGCCTCGGTGGTGGCATCCATCGTGTTCTCACTGGGTCTGCTTGGGGCGATATGTGGTTTCAATCTGGCGATGTGGACCCAGGCCGGTATGGTGATTCCGCTGGCGACGCCGCTGCTGTATGCCTTTGCCATGTACGTGGCCCATATGGTCTATGGCTATTTCGTTGAAGCCCGCGGTCGGCGTGCCTTGTCCAATCTGTTTGGCCAGTATGTTCCGCCTGAGCTGGTGGTGGAGATGGGGCAGAACCCTTCCCAGTTCGACATGAGTAGCGACAGTCGGGAGATGACCGTGTTGTTTTCCGATGTTCGGGGTTTTACCAGCATCGCTGAAACCCTGGCGCCCCGTGAATTGAGTCAATTGATGAACGAGTTCCTCACTCCGATGACCAAGGTCATCCATCGGCACAGGGGAACCATCGACAAGTATATGGGTGACGCCATCATGGCCTTCTGGGGAGCCCCCCTGGAGGATGAGAATCACGCCCGCAACGCGTTGCTGGCGGCGATCGAAATGCAGGGCGCCTTGCAGGAGTTACTACCGGAATTCGCCAAGAGGGGTTGGCCGGGAATTCGCATCGGTATCGGTATTAATACCGGCATGATGCGTGTGGGGAACATGGGATCGGAATTTCGTATGGCGTATACGGTCATGGGGGATTCGGTCAACCTGGGCGCGCGGATCGAGGGTCTGACCAAGACCTACGGTGTGACCGTCGCGGTGGGGGAGGCGACTCGAAATGCCGTGCCTGACTTCACCTTCCTGGAATTGGACCGGGTTCGGGTAAGAGGCAAGGACAAGCCTGTAGCGATTTACGAGCCCCTGGGGCCCCGCAACGGTCTTGACCCGGAAACCCGGGCTATGTTGCGTCGCTACCATGAGGCTCTGCGTTTGTATCGTGCCGGCGACTGGGAGGTCGCGGAGAAAGAGTTTTACCTGTTGCACCAGACCTATCGGCAACGAAAAATTTTCCAGATCTACCTGGATCGGCTGGCTCATTATCGCAACCAACCCCCCGGAGACGACTGGGACGGGGTGTTCAGCTACGGCGAAAACTAGCCCCGCCGGGGCTACAGCTATTTTTGCCCATTGAGTGGCTTGTGTTCGGCCGACTTGGCCTTAATATATGTTAGGTATAGCCCCCTATAGCGGCGGCTCCGATTCCTGTATTTTGGGGTTTCGGTTGGCATACGCCCCGGCACTACGCATGTAACCCCCTGAAATTGGTTTAAAAGATCGAGTATGTCAGAGCAGAGTAATCAACCCGACCGCGGCATCGCGGTGGAAGAAGCGCAGCCCAAGCTGAAGCGGCCTCCCATGTACCAGGTCGTGCTGTTAAATGACGACTACACGCCCATGGAGTTCGTGGTGCAGGTATTGGAAAGCATCTTTTCGCTGGACAGGACATCGGCCACGAGAATCATGCTTGAGGTTCACACTCGCGGGAAGGGAATATGTGGCGTGTTTACGTACGAAATTGCTGAGACCAAGGTTGCCCAGGTGAACAGCTTTTCCCGTGAGCACCAGCACCCCCTCATGTGCACACTGGAAGAGTCATGAGTATGTTAAGCAGCGAACTGGAGTTTTGCCTGAACGATGCGTTTGGCCGAGCCCGGGATGATCGACACGAATTTATTACGGTAGAGCATTTGTTGCTCGCCTTGCTAAGCGCTCCCAAGGTGGCCGAAATTCTCGGCTCATGCGGTGCCAAGCTGGATAAGCTTGGCAAGGAGTTGGAAGAATTTATTGACGAGAACACGCCCCGGTTGTCAGAGGATGTGGACAGTGGCGTTGAGCGCGAGGTTCAGCCCACGCTTGGATTCCAGCGTGTGCTTCAGCGAGCGGTCTTTCACGTTCAGTCCAGCGGCAAGAAGGAAGTCACCGGCGTCAACGTGTTGGTGGCGATTTTTGGTGAGAAGCAGTCCCAGGCCTGCTACCTGTTGAGTTTGCACGGGGTCTCCCGGCTGGACGTGGTGAATTACATTTCCCACGGATTGGCCAGGACGGAAGAGCAGGGCGAGGAAGTCGAGAACCCGGAGGGTGCGGCTACAGAGTCTGAAAGCAGTGCGCTTGAAAAGTACGCCACTAACCTGAATGCCAGGGCGAAGGAAGGCCGTATTGATCCGCTGATCGGACGGGATCTGGAAGTTGAGCGCACGGTGCAGATTCTGTGCCGGCGTCGCAAGAATAATCCCCTGTACGTGGGCGATGCCGGCGTGGGCAAGACGGCGCTGGCCGAGGGGCTCGCGCGACGTATTGTTGAATCTGAGGTTCCCGAGATTCTGCGGGACTCAACCGTGTATGCCCTGGACATGGGCGCACTGGTTGCCGGCACCAAGTACCGCGGTGATTTTGAAAAACGCCTCAAAGACTTGCTTGCCGAACTCAAGCAGGACCCGGCGGCGATCCTGTTCATTGACGAGATTCATCCGGTGATGGGCGCCGGCGCCGCTTCCGGCGGTGTCATGGATGCTTCCAACCTGATCAAGCCTGTGCTGGCCAATGGAGAACTACGGTGCATCGGTTCGACAACCTTTGATGAGTTCAGGGGTATTTTCGAGAAAGACCACGCACTGGCCCGGCGGTTCCAGAAGGTCGAGGTACTGGAACCTTCGATTGATGAGACCT
>JBFFTZ010000002.1:0-25543 GCA_041571575.1 Gammaproteobacteria bacterium
GCAGAATCGGGGATTCCTCAAACACCTCCTGGTCGCCCTGAAAAATCGATCCATCTTTACCCTGTTCATCGGCGCCACGCACAGCAACGCGGACCTGCAGATTCGGATCATTGAAGCCCGCATTGTCAAATAACTTCTCCGGATTGAGGAGAACACTTGCCAGCCCCCAGTAAATTTCCTCTCCGGTACCCGGGTCATTTAAGTAAATCGGCGTCCTGTTGATAAACGCGGTACCGCCTTGCACCAGGTTTACCGGCCCGGTCATCATTGACTGGCGAGTATCCATCGCTGTTTTCACTGCCTCCCACTGGGAAGGGATGGTTTGATAATCCAGGCCCAGCGCCTGCTCGTTGCCAACCTCGGGATAGATAAAGCTAATGATGTTTCCCGGTGCCAGGGCGATCTCGCGAATACTTCTTTGATACTGAAAAAGATCTTCCACGAGAACTTCAAAGGTCTCCTGCCCGAGATCAGGATGAACGGTGATGTAGGCCATCAGTCCGCGTGTCAGGTAAAAGTTGGCGTCAACCTCCGTTTCCAGGTTCTCCCGCAAGCGATCAAGCTGACTGACGACCGTTGCCTTCAACTGCTCTTTAAATAGCTTTCGTTGCTGAAGATCGAGTCCGTACAAGAGGAGACTGACCAGGAGCATAGCGAACAGGCCTGCCAGGACATACTTGGTTTTTTGGGTCATATATTTAAGGTCGTCGCCAGTCGCGATTAGTGATTGTGCCATCCCCGGCTCTGCACGCGTTTACTCAACGCGGCCAGTATCTGAGTCGAAGAGTTTACGCGCAAGCACAACGGCGTGCGAATTTACGGGCGCGCGCTCTACCCGGTTTGTCCGAAGCAGGTATCCGGCCCCGGAGCCAGGCTATTTTTACCGATTCAGCCAGGCTTGTACGCCGGATGATTACACGGGCGATGTGGACCACGTGCAGTTTCATACCACTTTAGATACTGCTGAACCCCAAGCCGGCCCTGCTCCACCAGGGCGGTCTTCTGTGATGCCTTCAACTTGAAATCAAGGGTGCCGATATCCAGGGAGTCAATATAAATAGTGCGCTGCCAGTCGTCACTGTGCAGGTGCATGCTCTGCTGGGCATCCAGTACCGTGGTGACCACTGCTGATACAAAATCGAAAAGGTCACCTACCTTACGACGCCTGGGTCTTGCACCATCACGGAGCACATTAATTTTCTCCCTGGGATCCAACCTGAAACCCAGGGTTTCCTTGTTATAAACATAGGGACTGCTGCCGGCCGCCCGGCTGGCATTGTCCGCTGCGTAATACTCCGTATTGATACTGTGACGCTCGACACAATCCTCGGTGACGTACTTTTGCCTGTCAAAAATCTTGACCGGGTAATTTCGCAGCAAGCCTCCATCCACATACAGGTCTCGACCTTTTCCCGGCACCGCGGTAAAGAAAAATGGAATGGAGATAGTCATGCGCAGGGCACGGACCACGGGCATATCCGGTGTGTGCTCATAAGAACAAATTTCGGAGAAGCCGGTGGCCAGGTTGGTCACCACCAGTGACAGGTCACGCAGCCCCAGTTCTTTGAAATCTGCAAACGTGGCCAGAGAACTACCGGTCGTGGCCTTGATCAGCCTGCCTGCCCAGCGGCTAAAGAAGTCGCCCTTGTACCAGCCATAGCTGCGAATGAAACGCCGACTGTCCCGGACCAGGCCCCAGTCGTCATCCATAAATTTCTTGAAATCCAGGCTCCAGATGACCTTGCGGGTTTCGGCCGTGCTGTACCCCAGGCTGAACAACAAGGCGTTCAAGCCACCCACCGAGGCGCCCGCGACCCGGGTGATCTGCCCCAGGATCCCTCTTTCCTCCAGCGTCTCCAGCGCTCCCAGGTAGGCCACGCCCTTGACACCGCCACCCTCAAACACCAGGTTCCTGAATGGAAACTTCCCAGCCATAGCTATCCCCCCACGGATCTTTTCGCCCGGGTATTGTTTGCCATCCAGTCTAGTACGGATCCGCCATCCAGACAGCAGACCGGCTAGTGCCGGCTTTGCTTTTCAGGGGATTTGCTGGCCACGTACCACCCCACATAGTCACCCAGGCCACGGGCCGCATCCACTCTGAACCCTGTGATAGACAGGGCCTCGCAGAAATCCATATGACCAAAACGATCTTCCATGGGATGCTCAAACAGCCGGGCGACGAGTGGATTCAGTATCGAATGTTTCAGGATCTCGCCCGCGTAAAATCGTCCACCCGGCTTCAAGACCCGGTACACCTCGGCAAGCGCCTGACGCCAGTCCGGCACATGGTGAATGATTTCGAAATCGAACACGGCGTCGTAGCGATCATCCGGGGAGGCAATGGCGGTCGCATCTCCCTGCCAAATTCTGAGGCTGTCGCCGCGGTGCCGTTGCCGGGAGCGAGTCAGCTCGACCATCCGGGGGTCCAGGTCGAAAGCATCCAGCTGTTTTACGCCAAAGTGCTTAAAAATCAGGTCTATACCAATACCCTGTCCACAACCAAGCTCCAGCGCATAACCACCCCGCACGTCGCTGCCGTTACGCAAGAACCAGGGAACCTCCAGTTGCCGTTGTAACAGCCGCCGGACCGGACTGTTGGTTAGCTTGCGTTCAAAATCATTCAACAACATTTCCCCTCCTCCCCTGCCGCGTTACCCCTCGCGCCGGGCTTCAGGCCAGGCTCTCGCAACAAATACACACGCAGCGGCATGCCGGGCGGCACTTTTTCGCGTTGCGCCTGTCTGAACTCAGGATAGATCAAAGTCCAATCAATTAACGTCGCCTTGCATATAATATAGGTCCCAGAAGGCCATATTGGCCGATATTGCCTGGAGAATGAAGTGGATGCCGACAGGCTATGGTCCGAGCTTAAACGCCGCAAGGTACTGCGGGTTGGCGCCCTTTATCTGCTCATTGCGTGGACACTGGTCGAGGTCGCCGAAACCATTTGGGAACCCCTTGAGTTGCCCGCCCACTCCCTGACCCTGCTTATCTGGGCCGCTGCCGCTGGATTTCCCGTGGCATTGGTACTGGGCTGGATTTACGACATCACTCGAAAAGGAATCATCAAGACGACTGCCGTGGAAGAAACTCACGAGGTCGCAGAAGAAGAGACTCTTCCTGTAACGGCCTCGGTCGCCGTACTACCGTTCGCCGACATGAGCGAGGCCCAGAACCAGGGTTACTTCTGCGACGGGGTAGCCGAGGAAGTCCTGAATACACTGACTCGCATCGAGGGCCTGCACGTCGCCTCGCGGACCTCTTCCTTCCAGTTCCGCGGCCAGGCGCTGAATGTCCAGGAAATTGGCAAGCGCCTGAACGTAAACACCATACTCGAGGGTAGCGTGCGTAAATCGGGTGACCAGCTGCGGGTAACCGCACAGTTGATCAATGTCGCCAATGGCTACCACTTGTGGTCCCAGCGCTTTGACGCCTTGATGGAGGACATATTCACCGTCCAGGACAACATCGCCCGCAGCATCGCAGAGGCGTTGGAGCTGAATCTCGGACCCGAGCACATGCGAACCATGATTCGCAGCAGCACGCGGGATCCCAAGGCCTACGACTATTACCTCAAGGGCTGGAGTTACTTCCACCGCTTCGATACCCAGAACATGTTGTTCGCACGGGAAATGTTTTCACGAGCCATTGAGGTCGATAACAACTTTGCCCGGGCATGGGCGGGGCTGGCGGATGCCGCAGCGTTTTTATACCTGTACAGCGAGTGCCGTGAGGAATACCGGCAACAGGCCGAAGACGCCAGCAACCGCGCCCTGGAATTGTGTGACGACCTGGCCGAGACCCATGCGTCCCGGGGGCTTGCCCACCTGCTCATGCAGTCCTGGGAGGACAGTGAAAAGGAATTTACCCGGGCCATTGAACTGGATCCGAATAATTTCGAGGCCCACTATTTCTTTGCCCGGGCCTGTTTCCATCAAGGCAAGATGGAACGGGCGGCTGAGTTATTCCAGCGGGCGGCAGAGATTAATCCCTCGGATTACCAATCCACCGCACTCCTGCCCCAGGTCTATGCCGACCTGGGCGACAAGAAACGCGAAAACTTCTGGCTTGACGAGGCCATACGCCGGGGCAAGCGCCAGCTTGAGTCCAACCCGAATGACGTACGGGCCCTGTATCTGACGGGTTGTCTGCTGGCCCGTTCAGGAGATTCCGAGGGCGGCCTGGAACTGGGTAGACGGGCAATGGCGCTCAGGCCCGATGCCTCGATTGTCAATTACAACCTGGGCTGCCTGTTCGCCCTGTCGGGTGATCCTGATCGCGCACTGGATTGCCTGAAAGCATCCACCGAGATTGGCCGATCCACGGTCAGTTGGCTTGAGCATGACGCCGACCTGGATTCCTTGCGAGATGATCCGCGCTTCCAGGAAATCATCGACTCACTGTGCGAACTGAAGGCGCCTGCCACCTGAGCAACTCAACGCCCCGGTGCGCTAGAACCTGTCGGACGGATCCGTATAGCCGGAATACTTCACTCCGGATAACAGGGCCATTTCCCGATGCCAGGTCGCCAGGTCATTCTTGTTGAACTTGCCCAGGTCATCGTGGCCACAGGCCCTGGCCATGACTTGCATCAATTCAACAGACGCGGCGAAGAATCGCTGTAATTGTTCAGCAGACTTCTGGATGTCCAGTCTCTTGCGTAGCTCGGCTTTCTGGGTGGCGATTCCCGTCGGGCAGTTGTTGGTATTGCACATTCTTGCCGCCACGCAGCCTATCGCCTGCATCGCACTGTTCGACAGGGCGACACCGTCCGCGCCCAGCGCCAGGGCCTTCACAAAATCAATCGGTAATCGCAGGCCTCCGGTAATAATCAGCGTTACCCGACCACCTGCTCCCTGCTCATCCAGGTAGCGACGGGCCCTTGCCAGGGCAGGAATGGTCGGCACACTGATGTGGTCCCGGAACATTTTCGGGGCCGCCCCGGTGCCACCACCCCGGCCATCCAGGATGATGTAGTCGGCACTGGCATCCAGGGCAAATTGTATGTCTTGTTCAATGTGATTGGCGCTGAGTTTGAAGCCTACCGGGATGCCCCCGGTCAGTTCACGAACGCGGTCTGCAAAGCGCTTGAAGTCCGATACCGAGGAAAGCTCCTTGAAGGTCGGTGGCGATATCGCCGGCTGTCCCTCGGCAATGCCCCGCACCTGTGAAATCTTGCCGACATTCTTGTTGCCGGGAAGGTGGCCGCCGGTGCCGGTCTTGGCGCCCTGCCCGCCCTTGAAGTGAAACGCCTGGACCTTGCTGAGCAGCTCTTCCCGGTAGCCAAATCCGGCGCTGGCCAGCTCGTAAAAGTAGCGCGAGTTGGCTTGCTGCTCTTCGGGCAACATACCGCCTTCGCCAGAACAGATGCCGGTACCGGCCAGCTCCGCACCCGTGGCCAGGGCAATTTTCGCCTCCTCGGAGAGCGCACCAAAACTCATATCAGATACGAACAGGGGGACGTTTAATACCAGGGGCTTGGCAGCCTCCGGGCCGATCACCAGCTTGGTGCCAACGGTTTGCTCTTCCATCAATGGCTTGGTCGCCATCTGCGCCGCCATGATTTGCAGGTCGTCCCAGTGGGGCAGCAAATGACGCGGCACGCCCATGGAGGTCATCCGGCCGTGATGCCCAAGCTTTGACAATCCGTCCCTGGCCAGCTCATGTATGTATGCGACAGTCGGTTCTTCTACCGTGGCCACGGCTTTCGGCAGCGTGCCCTGGCCAGCCTTCACCCCCGGACCTTCCTTGCCTACCTGCTCGTCGCTGAACTGCTTGTGAGTGCCGTCGCAAAACGGTGGGTTCGCCGTGTGCTTGCATGCACATAAATACGCCGTGCCGTCTTCCTCGGCGGTAAAGGCCCTGGGTTTGAAATCGGTCCCGGCATGAGAGCCATCACAAAACGGTTGTGATTTCGAACGACCGCAAACACAAAAGTAGTACTCCTCCGCCTTGCTCAGCTCTACTTTTTTGGGTCGATTATCCGCAACGATTGGCTTTGTCATAGTGTCTCCCTGACTGTCTTTGTAGGTGCAACCGGACCGGTCCCGGTTTCCCCCATACTACCCTGTCCGCGACGGCTATCGGCCGCGAGCGTCCAGGTAATGCATCCACAGGAGCCTGGCCGCTATTGACCGGTATGGCGCCCAGTCATTGGCCATCCGCTCCTGCTCATCCTTGGAGGGCAGCGCCTTCAAGCCTTTAACTTCGTGCAGTGCCGCCGCCAAAGCCAGGTCCCCCCGGGGCCAGACATCGGGACGCCGCAGTGCCATGAGGTAATAGATATCCACGCTCCACGGTCCCAGTCCCGGAACCGCCAGCAAGGCCTTTCGGCCCGGATCATCAGCACCGCGAGCAATCCTGGAAAGGTCCAGGCGACCGTCGAGAATGCGTTCTGCCAGGCCATGGCAGTAAGCGGCTTTTTGCCGGGTCAGCCCGAGATTACGCAGACCACTGACCTGCTGGGCGTAAATAGCGTCCGGCGTCATTGTCCCAAGCTGACGGTTGATCCGCCTGTACAGGGTTCGCGCCGCCTCCAGGGACACCTGCTGTTCCAGGATAATTTTTATCAGCGATGCAAAACCCGGCTGCCTGCCCCACATGGGAGGCTCGCCCAGCCGCGTCAGGATCTCGCCCAGCTCAGCATCCATCCTGGCCAGCCGCCGCGCCCCTGCGGCCAGCGATACCCGGGTCAGCGCCCTGGATTCACCCACCGGCATTTTCACCGTTAACTCCACGCATGGATTAACCTTCCCATCCCGGGATGCCTCAGCTGCGCATCCCGAACCATCCAAGACTCCATATCACGATAGAGTATGCGGCGGCTGTGGCCCCGCAGGCCACGACGAGGCTCAACCAGAACGACACCCCGACGCGCAGAAGTGCAGGCAGCACGAGAAACAGGGTCAGAGAAGGAAGCACGAGCCAGAACACGCTGTGGGACAGTTCGGCAATACGCTGGGTGTTCCCGGTGTCTATGTACAGCCAGATAAACGCAAGTACCGATATCAACGGCAGGGAGGCAATCACGGCAGCCCAGAAGGTGCTGCGTTTCCCGATTTCCGCCACCGCCACGACGACCAGGGCAGTAATAAGAGTTTTAGTGATGAACTGCCACATGCAATACAGACGTCCAGGTTCTGGGGCCCCAGTAGCGGAAGACATCCTGACCGGCCATGGCGGGCACGAATTCAATTCCCCGCTCCCCGATCACGGACTAGTCCCGACGAATTGCCAGTTTACGCATTTCTCATCCGGGCCCACAAGCGCCGGCACAGACCCGTCGCCAGACACCTGCCCTGTGATGTCTAGACGTAAATGCTGACCAGGAACTGGCCACCGGCATTGTCGATTCGGCTACTCACCGCCAGGCCCGGATGCAGTCGAGACATCCGATCTACCAGCCAGTCAGCAACTGCCTGGGCATCATCCTCGCTCGCGCAGCGGGCCATGGTCTCGCGCCCCCCCTTGCGCTCAAGACGCTCGGCGGTGGGAATGATCGGGGCCGGATCCACCACGAACAGGTGGGCAGGCCATTCGATGACCGGCTCCAGGGCGCCCTTGCCCGTGTTGCAGCCCACGTGGGCCAGGCGCTCTGAGGGAGGGCTGACCTTGTCCTTTTTCATCTTCTTGGCGCGGGCCTTGGTGATGCGGGTATCCACACTGGCCCCACGGGAATCCCTGGACGGCATATTGCGATCCACCGGCTCGTCACACAGCCAGCATCGCCAGCCATCAGCTTCCCCTACCTCGTCCAGGTAACTCATACATTTTATCCAGTGAGACTATTTAATGACCGAAGGAGTGCCCCCGGCCGCAACCGACCGGGAGCCTAACCCAATCGACCTCGTCCGCGCTAGGACAAGGCAGTAAACAGGCCGAATGCCCAGTAAACGCCAATAGCCATCTGCACGGCAAAGGCGCTAAACCGCAGCCAGACCGCCATTACCGACAGCGACGACAGGTGAATAAGCGATTGCACGATTCGGGCGCCCAGGAAAATCATCGCCAACGAATCTGTCACCGCGGATTGACCGGCAACCAGGGCGATCAGCATCAGGCCGCCGAATATCGGCAGTCCTTCTATGCAATTGGCATGCGCACGTGCCATACGCTGCATAAACGGCGAGAGATTCGCGTTGTCAGGCTGGAAGCCATTGGCTGGGACCTCGCCGGTCAATACCATCTTGGCGCGGATTGATTCCATCAGCACCAGCAGCGCCAGGGACCAGGCTACGAAACCGAATAATGCAAAGAGTGTTGGGGTCATTGGTATTACCTCTTATTTTCGATGGCGGATTAAATAGTTTTTTTACCCTGCAAGACACCACGTAAGCTGGCAGGGACAGCGATTGAAAGAGCCACTGCAGCAGGCTATTTGAAATCCGGTTCCGGGTTGCCCCGGCCAAGCATTGACCCCTCCCTTCCGATCAGGGTACAGGATGCCCCCTGGAGGACGACCACACCCGGTACCATTGCTCGGGAGTCAGGGTCAGTTCTTGTGAGGCCACGGCGGTGGTGATCCTGGCCATATTACCGGTCCCGAGGATGGGTAGCGGTTGGCAGGGCATCTTCATCACCCAGGCGTAAATCAGCTGTTCGATGGACTCAGCACCCAGTTCTTCCCTGAGTTCATTCAATGTGGCCCGCAAGCGGTCCATGCGCTCTGAGGCGTAGCTGAAAATTCCACCACCGGCCAGGCAGGACCATGCCATGGGGCGCACCCGGGCCTGTTGCAGGGCTTCCAGTATCCCGCTTTCCAGCACATCGAGATTGACCGGGTTTAATTCAACCTGGTTGGTGACCAGCGGCTGATCCAGGCGAGACTGCAGCAAGGACATCTGGGCAACCGTGAAATTGGACACCCCGAAATGCTTCACCATTCCCTGCTGCCTGAGATGGGTAAAGGTATCGGCCACCTCGTCCGCATCCATCAAAAAATCGGGGCGATGAACCAGCAATACATCCAGGTAGTCCGTGCCCAGTCTCCCCAGGGATTCCTTCACCGAGTCGATGATCGCCTGCCGGCTTGTCTGGTAGTGGGCCACGGTAGCCGGCCCGGGCACGCAAATGCCAAACTTGGAAATAATCTCCAGCTGATCTCTCAGGCCCGGTTCCAGCTTCAAGGCCTCCCCGAAGAGGCTCTCGCAGGAAGGGTTCCCGTATACGTGGGCGTGATCCACCGTGGTGATGCCCAGTTCCATGTGAGCCTTGATAAAGGACAGTCGTTGCCGGGGACTCATACCCCAGTCCGCCAGTCGCCAGTAGCCCTGGATGAACCGGGAGAGCATGGGGCCCTGGGGGGATATTTGTACTTTCGATACGGCAGTCATTGGCAACCCTCTGGGCCACATGCCCGGCTTACTTGAGCTTCGCCAGGCGTGCCTGTGCTTCAGCGTCTGACATGCGGCTAAACCTCGGTCGCCCGGCGGGCCAACCCCAGAGAATCTCTCCCTGTACGTAAACGGTCTGTCCGGCTTCCAGGGTCGGCATGAGAGGAAGTGAAAAGCCACGCAGCGCGAATTTCGTCATTCCAGTTATCTCCGAAACTTTCCATCCATGAACGCACCGGAAAGCGGGTGGCCCACCGGTGATCCTATCCGGGAAAACCCCACCGGGCAATTATCCGCAGGCGCCCCGTCAGTCGGCGGGAGCAAAACCCTCTCGCCGGCGGTGAGGCTAAACGATCTTTGCGCCCTTCTCAGCCAACAGGCCACGCAGTACCGAGCGATGGCAGTGGGCTTCATCAATTATCGCTGTCCCGGTTGCTTGCCTGCCTGCCGTGCTTTCTTGATAAGTAGCACCACGCCCCTGGCCATTCCCAGTGCGAGAATCAGGTAGGTCGTCAGGAGTATATAAATCTCATTTCCGTGCCAGGTGTGATTGAGGATATAGAAATCCATGTTCACATCCAGGCTTCCCGATGCAATCGCCGGCAAGATGCCTGTCTCGACAATGTCGGCAATGCCAAAGACCAGTCCCACGCAAGCGACTGACAGGGCCAGTGAACCCAGCAGGTAAAACAGCACTCTCATGGCAGTCCGCCCGACGCCTGCTGCGCAGTCATTGGATCACCGCCGGCATCGCTGGGACGACGATGTCATGACGAGCCACCTTGTTGATATTCATATATTTATTCACTTATCCAGGGAGAATCTGAAGCTTCGAACGCACTTGGGCAGGCAGAGCCTTAACAATCGGGGCTGACCAAAATTTCTGGGCCTGGATAATCGGCCGTCAGACCTCTCCCCGGCGATTAAATTTAGTTGCCGTTAGACCCCAATCTGTAGTGCATGGGATTAGATACTATTCCCTTTTCTTCTTCACATGGGCCGGTTCGCACAAAGCCAAGCCGCTCATAAGCCGGGGCCGCGTAGTTGGACGCCCTTACCGTGACCTCCTCGTAACCGCTGTTACGGATGTCCGCCAGCGCCCTCTCCCAAAGTTTCCGGGCAACGCCGCAACGATGAAATGCCGAAGCGGTAAACAGGCTATACAGGTGGTTACCACGTCGAATTGCACACACACCCGCGATGGCATCATCTACGACGGCCACATAGTAGCGATCACCGGAGCGGATGCGTTCCTCCAGGGTGGCAACCCCACAATCATCGACGAAAAGCGCCATGCCGCTATCCGTGAAATCATCCGCGAAAAACTCCCGGGCGGAGTCGATCATCAGATCACTGATCTGTTTCGCGTCATCCTCTATGGCATTCCTGATCGCTAGCCCAGGACCAACAGACGGGCAGTTCCGATTCGTCTTCTTAACCCCATCCATACTCGCCCCTGTTCATCTCTCGTGCTTTCCTGCAAAGTGTCCCGATCATAACTGCTGCGATGGAATCTCATCAATGAAGACCAAAAACCCCATTGAACGGCTGGCCAACACCCGTCACGAGTTCGGTGAACACGGCGGCGTAAACATGTCCATCGAGGCCAGCACCACCTTCACCGTAATGGACCCCGGCACCATGCCGGACTTGTTTGAGGGGCGCGCTCCCGAGGGTTGCTACCTATACGGGCGTCACTACAACCCCACGGTCTACCATCTCGGCCGCCAGTTGGCGGCCATCGAGGGCACCCAGGCCGCCTATTGCACCGCAAGCGGCATGGGAGCCATCTCCGCGGCGGTAATGCAACTCACCGAAACCGGCGATCACATCGTGGCCTCCAACACCGTATACGGCGGCAGCTATGCCTTAATGCACGACTTCCTGCCGGCCAAGTCCAATATTCACACGACCTTCGTGGACATCACGGACCTGGCCGCAGTGGAAGCGGCGTTCACCGACACCACGAAACTGCTCTATGCCGAGAGCATTGCAAACCCCACGTTGCGGGTAGCGGACATCTCGGCGCTGGCCAAGATCGCCCACAAGCATGGCGCACAGCTGGTGATTGACAACACCTTCACGCCGTTGATGATCAGTCCTGCCCTGCTGGGCGCGGACGTTGTGGTGCACAGCCTGACCAAGTTCATCAACGGTGCCTCGGACATTATCGCCGGCGCCATCTGTGGCACGACCGAATTCATCCAGGGTCTGATGGACCTGCACCAGGGACCGCTGATGATCCTGGGACCCACCATGGATCCAACGGTGGCGGCCAAGATCAGCCTGCGAATTCCGCACCTTGCGCTACGCATGCAGGAGCACGGCAGGCGCGGACAAATCTTCGCCGAGCGGCTCGACGCGCTAGGGGTGAAAGTGATCTATCCCGGCCTGCCCGACCACCCGGACCACGAACTGATGAAGCGCCAGTACTGCGAAGACTATGGCTTCGGCGGCATCCTCGCCCTGGACCTGGGCACCGAGGACAGCGCCAATAAATTGATGGACGTGCTTCAGAACACCTACGGCTTCGGTTTCATGGCGGTGAGCCTGGGCTATTTCGACACTCTCATGTCCTGCTCGGGCAGCAGCACGTCCTCGGAAATGACCGAAGATGACCTGGCTGCGGCGGGTATCGGTGAGGGGCTGGTGCGCATGTCCCTGGGCTTCACCGGCTCGGTGGAACAACGCTGGGAGCAGATGGAGAGCGCCCTGAGGGATGTAGGCCTCATCTAGAGCCCGGCCGATGGTAGAAACACCGGGGGTCAGACCTCTCCCCGGTTATTAATTTTAATTTCGTTTCGACCCCACTTCTTCAATCACAGCCAGCGACGAACCCGCGCCTGGTAGCGCCTGAAGTCATCGCCGAATAGCGATTCCAGGGCCTGTTCTTCCGCGGGGATTTGCAGTCGGTCCATGAACAGGACAAAGCCGGCCACGCCGGCCAGTGACCAGGGCGCTGCCAGGTAGATCGCCCAGGCCAGCAGAAACAGTCCAAATGCCACGTACATGGGATTTCTGGAATAGCGATAGACCCCGTAGGTAACCAGGGCGGACGCTTTCTCCGGTGTCCTGGGATCAACAGTGGTTTTAGCCACCCGGAAAGCCATGATCCCGCCAAGACTGAACACCGCGCCAACGGCCAGGGGAATCGAGGCACCTATGAAGCGAATGGCCTCCGGCATCGAAACCGTCCATGTCACCGTCGACAGCAGCCACATCAGGAGCGCCAGGACCCCTATCAGCAATAGTGGCGGTATCCGTGTTGTCTTCACGCGCTTGTCACTCTCAACGTGATGTCATAACCGAGAGTCTACCGGGATATTCCCGGTCATGGTGCAGTCGGGCAACCCTCCGGCTCCACGGTCCACATCCAGTTTGCGATTTTCCATTCACCGTCGACTTTGACCAGGTCCGCGGCATCGACGCCGCAATGGGAACGCTCGCCATCGATAAAATATTCGTACTCGCCCCAGACCACGGCAATGGGCCCGCGAATCAGGACCGTTGGCTCGCCGATCCAGCGCTCAAGGTACGTGTGAGTATCATCGGTGCCGGCTGCTGCCAGCGCCTCGTTAGTCGAGATTCGCATCTCCAACTCACCCGGGGCGCCGCCCTTGAGCGGGCGAAACGACAGGCTGGTGCCTTCTGCCAACTGGATGGCCCGCATGTCATCCGGATCACCGGAGGCCACGGCATCAAAGCCCAATTGCATCAGGGCAAGCACGGCCTGGCGCTCCTCGTCCTGGGAATAGGCATTAGCAGACACGAGCAATGACAACAGACCCAGGTACAACATTTTTCGAATCAACATGGCGAATTCCTCTCCAGGCCCAGGGCATCAGGAACAGAGGCAGGTCGGGCTATCCCTGACTTATTCTTATTCTTTAACCGTGACGACGTTATCTTGTCGCCGCCAAACGAACAGTTAGCATCCTGCCAAACAGCGTTACTCGTCGGAGCACACCGGACTGCCCTTATCGAACACGACCCGCCAGACGTCCGGGGCCTCAAGACGCCAGATCGAATTGAATCGCCCAACGACCTTGCCGGCAGGATTGCGCACCGGCCCGGTGCTCAGGGCCAACACCCCCGAGTCCAGCACTTCCACCTGGTCTGGTTCCCAGGAAAACGGCGCCGCCTCGTCCACAAAATACGGCGCCCAGCCTTCGGCTACCTGCTCCGCGCCTCGCAGCGGTGTCGCACCACCGAAGAATATGGCTTCTTCCGAGAGGAATTCTTTGAATGCCTGCAGATCGCGATCCGCCATGGTCTTGGCGAAGGCACGCTCTGCGTCGGCCACCTGGTCCTGCACTGAACCTTGCTCGGCAAAAGCCGAGGCAAAAAACAGGAACACGAGGACAGAGAATATTTTACGCATGGCGTACTACCCCTTGGGTTTGCATTCGTTATCATTTCTCAAATCGCTTTATTCGACGTCATTAGAGGTGGGTAGCGATTGGCAATCATTCCAACTGAATTTTTCTTATTGTGCAAACCCCTCTGAAGAGGCCGGATTGAATTCGCGTTTTCAGGCGTTTCGTAATCGAAAGCGCAGGGGCCAGTACCTGGCTTCACCCGCGTAGTCTATGCCCACCCGGGCTGAACGAAGAACCCGGGACTCGTCGCTCACCGGCATGCCCTCGGCCAGGTAAAGCAGCTTGTGGTTGCAGGCCAGCCCGTCGAAGACCTTGTCCACCTTCAGCGCCTGGCACAGCTTGCCCGGTCCGCCCGCCAGGTCGATGGGTCTCGGGGTTTTTCTTTTGTCGGCGTCAGCTGTCTTGCGAGTCTGGGCCGCGGCCCGGCGATTGGCTTCCATGCGCGGGGCGTTCTCAACGGCCACCCCCGCGCGAATCAGCACCGCCTCGCCATTGCTCTCGTCACCGGCCACCAGGTTCAGGCAGTAGTACATGCCGTAGATGAAGTACACGTACCAGTGTCCGCCGGGAAGGTAGAGGGATTCATTCCGGGGACTGCGATGGCCGGCATAGGCGTGGCTGGCGCGATCCGGATGACCCAGGTAGGCCTCGGTCTCGGTGATCATGAGCACCGACCGACCGCTCCCTGCGTTCTCGTCGTCTTCCCACACACGCACCAGGTACCTGCCCAGCAAATCCCGGGCGAGTTCTTCGGCGCCCATGTCACGGCCGTAGCTTGGGGGCAGTTTTCGCAGGGAGGTGTCTTTGACGGTTTGCTGGCTAATCTCGGTTCGACCCCAATTTTTTACCTATAACGATGCCGACCTGGTTTGCCCATATATCAACACGGGCAAGTCAGTGACACCGGGTAATCCTGTCTGCTCTCCAATCAAGGTGGATCCCACGGCTTTGGCCACACCGATACTCGGTTCGTTGCCCACGAGTATGACATGCACCACTTGAGACCAGCCCAGGGTGTTGTAGGCGTAATCGATTGACGCCCTGGCCGCCTCGGTGGCGTAGCCCTTGCGAAGATGATCCGGTGAGATGGTCCAGCCCACCTCCGGTGATGGCCAGCCCTCCGGGTTCCACGGGCCGACCCGCCCCACCCACTCACCGGTCTTCTTGTCTTCCAGGGAGAAAAAGCCGTAGCCGCGGATAGACCAGTGACCGATCACCACCGCCATGTTTCGCCAGGCCTCAGCGCGACTCATGGGCTTTGTTCCCAGGTAACGGACCGTGTCCTCATCCGCCATGGCCCTGGCCCAGGGCTCGAAATCACGCTCGGGGTCGACAGGACGAAGAATCAGCCGTTCGGTTTCAATAATCATTTCCCAGTTCCATTTCAAACAGTGTGAGCAAGCTGCAATGTATTGCGGTTCGACCCCATTTTCTAATCGGAATCCAGTGCGGGGAGTCCATCCAGGCTGCGTGCGTTTTTCTCTCGCTGGTATTTCTTCAGGCCCTCCACCCCTTTTGCCTCGGTGGAGCGAATCAGCACATCCCTTTCTTCCAGGTATTCCATCCTGGGCACGGCATAACCACATGAGTCGCTGATACGCGAGACCTGGACCCTGATCACTGCCCTGGCCCCAGGGTACTCCGGGAACCCCTGGCGAAGGCTTTCCCACTCTGGTGATTCGGGTGTGATCACATCACCTGTTCCATGCAGGCGTACGATCTTGGGCGGTCCCGAAAAGGCACAGAACATGATCACGATGCGTCCGTTCTCACGCAGGTGGGCAATGGTCTCGACACCACTGCCGGTCAAGTCCAGGTAAGCCACCTGCCGGGGCCCGAGAATGTTAAAGGTATCCATTCCCTTGGGGGAACAGTTCACCAGTCCGTTGGCTGACAAGGGCGCCGTACCCACAAAAAACACCTGCTGGGCTTTCAACCAGGCCGCAAGTTCGGCTGTAATTTCCTCGTATAACTTCCCCATGGAGCCTCCCTACAGAAATATTTCACTACGGAACCATCTGGTAACTAACCCCCGCGCCATCCTCCTCACTTCGCTCCCCGCTCCAGAGCCTGCTCCAGGTCATCCCACAAGTCGTCCACGTTCTCGATGCCGACACTGAGCCTGAGCATGGACGGCGGCAGGTGCTCCTGTCCGTGAACTGCGGCGCGACGTTCCATGGTGGATTCCACCGCACCCAGGCTGGTGGCGTGCTGTATGAGACCCACGCTGGTGCACATCGCATCCGCCGCCTCAGCCCCACCCTGGATATCGAATGAAATAATGGTGCCGAATCCGCCCAGCTGTGCCCGCGCCAGTTCATGACCCGGGTGGGAGGCCAGCCCCGGGTAACGTGTGATGGTCACCTGTGGGTGGGCCTCCAGCCGGCTCGCCAGTTCCATGGCCGTTTGCTGGGCCCTCTCAAGACGCAGGGCCATGGTCCTTATTCCACGCAGTGCAAGGAAGGCTTCCATGGATCCCAGGGTGGCGCCCGCATATACCCGGGTCGCCTTCAGCCCTTCCAGTAACCCGGGCGAGCTGGTGCTCACGACCCCTGCCAGCATGTCCGAGTGGCCACCGATGTACTTGGTCGCCGATTGCACGGAAAAATCCGCGCCCAATTCCAGCGGGCGCTGGTTCAGGGGCGTGGCGAAGGTATTGTCCACGGCAAGCAGTGCACCGGGCTTGCGGGGCGCTGCGCAAATGGCCTTCACATCCGAGATCCGCAGCATTGGGTTGGACGGCGACTCCAGCCAGACAAGGTCTGCGTAGTCGCAGGCGCGTATCCACTCGTCGGTGTCTTCCACCGCAATCCGTTTTACCGTCCAGCGACCCTTCGCCTGTCCATCTTCGGCAAGCCCCACCGTTCCCTGGTAGCACTCGTCCGGCAGGGCAATCACAGAACCTGCCGCCAGTTGATCGAACACCGAGGCGATGGCCCCCATGCCCGAGGAGAACACCAGGGCATCGCCGCCTTCCAGGCCACCGATGACCGTCTCCAGGGCGTCCCAGGTGTCCGTGCCGTCACCGCGCACGTACTCGCGGTCCCCGCCCAGGATGAAATTGGACGCGGGAACCAGGGGCACATTCAACGGAGAGCCCGGGGCCCGCTGGCGTCCGGCGGCAACCACCAGGGAATCGGCGTTGAGGGATTGATGATCTTTCATGTCGGGGGCGACCTCGGCAGTGGGACGATTGCTAGTCGCCAATCCTAGTACGAAAAGCCTTCATGTGTCCCCCGCCGGTCGGGGCTGTCGCGATCAGGGCGACTACATCCGCCTCGACCCCTTGGTCATCTTTTGACTAACACGGTGATCGCCACATCAGCCGGCCAGGAAGTCAAACACGCTCCCCAGGGCCGAACTCTTGGTGCGGTAAAACTCTGTGTAGGTGCACTTTTCGCAGGTTACCGCACTGTACCTGGAGGCCTGCACATCAAATACCTTTGACCAGAAACCACCGGCCACCCTCATCTCTCCAACCTTGTAATCAAGATTTCCGCATTTGATACAGGTCCATTTTGAATTTCTCATCGTTATCGCTCCACTGGTACGCAGGTTCAGGTCGGGGTCGGTTTATCAGTCGTGTCCGGTTCTTGTTCTTTGGCAGGGTAATCGGGGTCAGGCCCCGATTTCTTGTCAGCCAGTAGCATGGAAGGCGTCATGGAATATGACCTTGCCACCGGGGATGGGTCCATCAAATGAAAGGACGAAGAAAAATTCTCCGGGAACTCCCTCGTAGATTAGCCCGTCAGCATTCTCAAAGCCAAATTGCCGGTAGTACTGGGGATGCCCAACCAGGCAGCATCCCCTGGCGTTGAGTTTTTTCAGCCGTGAGAGTCCTTCACGAATAAGTGCCTTTCCGATACCCCGGCGCTGAAACTCCGGGTGCACCGACACCGGCCCCAGGCCGTACCAGTGTGTGGTGCCGTCAGACATGCTCACCGGAGAAAAGGCAATATGGCCGACAACCCGGCCATCCACCTCGGCTACCAGTGATACGGCCAGGGCCTTCGCCGCCCTGAGCGCCTCGATGACGAACTGCTCGGTTTGATTGCTGATCTCCATGGTCGCAAATGCTGCGATGGTCACCTGGGCGATGACCGGGATATCCGCGGCTTGCTCGTCACGTATCAAGACATTTTCGATAGCCATGGCACTTCTTCATTTTGCACAGAGGAGAATTTGTGATTGACCGCTATTTCCCGGCCATATCGACCAGGGCCAGGACCACGCCGACACCCAGCAGGCCGTAGCCGAGCATCTGGTTTTCGCCGAACAAGATCCCACCCAGGACGCAGGCGAATGCAACGCTGCCCAGGGGTGTCAGCCTGCCCCTGGAGCGCTTCCCGCCAGCCAGTAAAACCAGCCCGGCGACGATTGCCAGCACTACTACCGCGACCAATACAAACGAGGTTGTTACATTCATGGATGGTCCCTCCAGTCATTGGGGTCAGAGTCCGATTTCGCTCTTCAACGTCCCTGCAATTCCTTTGCCACGATGGCCTCGGCCGCCACCGCCAGATCCAACAGCCTGTTCGACCACTCGACCCAGTCAGAATGCGTGTCAGCCGCCCAGAAATAACCGTTGCGGATCACCGGGTCCGCTGCCAGCTTGTCGAAATCGTATTTTATCCGGACGCCGTAGGCCGGTGCAGACATATTGGTGGATGGGACGCGCTCGCCCTCCGAGTAGTATTCCACGAAAGGCTGGATCGCCTGCTCGACCACCAGGGGCTGGTTGCGCCACCAGGCAAAATTCTTGTCTACCGCGGCCTGGGTCGCGTAGAGATCGGACACGAGCCTTTGCAATTCGGTCGATTGCAGTCGGGCAAACACGCCGGAGGCCACCATTTCATTGTAGGCGGACATAGGCCGGTTTGCGGAGGGCAGGTGGCCGAGATAAATAAGGCCCAACTCGAAAAGATCGGTGTCGTCATTGAGAATGTGGCCGGCGGCAAGTGATGCACTCACGTGCTCAACACCCCGCCGGTGCTGCTCAAGCCGGGGAATACCCCGTTTCAGATACATGATGTAGCTTGCCAGGTCCTCGTTAAGGCGGTGCAGGTAAACAGTCTCCGTCTGGGCCAGTTCCCGGTGCTGCTGCCAGTCATCGACCTGCAGCGCCCCCAGCAAGCCGATGAAGACAATGAACAACTCCGTCGCCAGCGGTTTCCAGCCAACCCTGCTTAACTTGCCCATCAATTGTCTCCCGATTCAAAAGAACCACCGCCACCCACTAAAAACCGATTCTAACCGGGTAATTGGGATCGAAGTCCATTTGCAATACTCATTGCGGTTCGATCCTGATCAGCCTTTTCTGACCTGCCTCTGGATGATTGCATCCAGACGACCGCGCATGAGGCGCAGATGAAGGATCGGGTAAACATTAAATAACACCTGCACTGCCAGGAAGCCAGTCGCCACTTGGGGGCGACCCGTCAGGTAGAGGTGCCCAATGTAGGCCATGAAAAACAGCGCTGCCCAGAAGTGGGTGGCCTCGGAAGACGCGACCCGTCGATAGAGGCGATCCAGGTCCATAGCTCCCGGGGAGAGGTAAACCCCTGAATTCAGGAAGCGAAGTGGAGTCTTTCGAAGCATCGTGCCAAAGGAGCGAACGCCGAGTTGCCGGTAGAGATCACCGCTTAACTCCCATCGCCGCAATGTGCTTAAAGCGGCTGGCATTCGAAGCACGAACAGCGGCTCGGCGACCTTGGCGACGGCCATGAGATCGAACATCACCAGCAATGCAATCCACGGCGATGCATAGCCGACGAACTGGGCGAACATGACAATGCTGAGCCCCAGTGCCAGGGCAGTCCCAACCACTGCGATGACGGTCCGGGAAGTGGGCACGGCTGACATGCGGGATGCCTGACTGCTGTGTCTCGTGGATGTCGAATCGGATGAGAGCATAGTCATTCAGACTCACAATTCCGTTGTTAGTTGCGGTTCGGCACCTGATTTTCCGCTTTTTTCAGGCATCACCCTGGAATGCCATGTTATTTCCAGCCCTGAATCCAGTTCTCATCATCTTTCAGATCATGCCAGTCCACCGGAAAAGACCGCTTTGATATGACTGCTTCCAGGCAGCAGGACACCACCAGACCGTCCTCGTCAAACTCTATGTCAGAGACGATGAAGTGTTTTTCCTTGTTCGTCGGATTCACCGACGTCCATTTACTATTGAGCAACTTCTTCGGGTTTATTTTATTCATAAGAACTCAATTAATTATTTACCTGGCAGTGATCAGGATGGCTGTTTGGAATTAATACATAGTCATGCACTGCAATCCAGGATTCCAGGATTAATTGCGGCACGGCCTTAATCACCCGAAAAGCCGGTCAACCCGGAAGCCAATGTCAAAGCCAACAAGCACAAGACCAACATTGATCGCGGTGTTGATGATCCATGGCCATCTATCTTGCCGTAAAACGCGAGAGAGCTTTCTACTGATCACGGTTAACACACCAAAAAAGGTAAAGGCCACGATGACTGAAAAAGACCAATGCCCCGCAAATGGCACAACGATGACCGTATGAATTACCCCGCATATCACAAATGACAAAAGTGTCGGGACAACCCACATTCTGGCGCCGCCCAGTTTTATGTAGATGCGATACACAAAATAGGCAATACCCGGATTCCAGACCTGCCAGAAGCGATGAAAGCCCGGTTCGGCCCAGCACTCGACAAAGCCCCTTCGGTGGTATGCAAA
Organism: Gammaproteobacteria bacterium; assembly: GCA_041571575.1. Lineage (GTDB taxonomy): Bacteria > Pseudomonadota > Gammaproteobacteria > Steroidobacterales > BM003 > CAKZML01. The sequence goes on from JBFFTZ010000002.1 coordinate 20,431, forward strand.
ATCATTGAATGTCTTGAATCCGCGGCGCCTGGCAAATCGTCTGTAGTTCGCCTCAAAGCGCGCTCTCCATGCCAGGTAGGCATGACGCAATTCATCGAGTTGGAGAATCTTGAGCTTCATGCTTTGTAACAGGGTTGTTCCTATAACAAGAAGTCGCTGCAAACGTCCTCTTCCGGCGACCGGTCAGGCTGACTCGAATTCGAGCCCGGTGTCGATTTGTCTCCTGTGCCTGGACAGCAGCACCAGGATCCGTCTTCGGGTATTTCTATGGTGCAGCATCGGGTAAAAGTTGACCGCTAGGTTGATCACGGTCTCCTGGATGGCCCAGTCAACCCGTCCGATGAAAAAGCGGTGGCCCGCCAAGGCGGCGAGCGTCAGGAAGAAGGGAAGATGCAGGGTCTCAAAGACACAGGCCCGGTAATAAAAGTCCCTGGCCGCTCGAATGGACGGGCTCGAGAGAGTGTATGGCGCCATGCGAGCGCCGGTGGCTCTCCGGACGCTGACCCCTCCGGTAGGAATGATACGTCCAAACCAGGGCACACCCAGCCAGCGGTATATGCGGCCGCTGCCAGCTGTCTCGAGTCGAGTCGGGGTGTAGTAGGCGCACAGAACCTTGCGCAGTGTTGATCCCGGCGGCGCCAGGCTATCGAACGTCCTGTAGAGCCAGCCCCAGCCATCATCTGTGGGACCGCTACCCTGCTGGATTGCCTGTATGGCACTGGCGTCCATGGATGCTGCCTCGCCTTGACCAGCCTATCCAGTATTCACCTGAGAGGCTGCATCGAATGCGTACCTGATTGCTCTTGTTGAAGATTCTAGTACGAATTGCGGATGGACCCCAATTCTTGATCATTTTTCAAAAATGAATTTTATGCCGTCAGCGAAAGAGATCGGATAGGTATTTTCGTAGTCGCTATCTGCATATTCAACAGAATGAAACTGCAGCCATGGGTATTGAGCTTCATTGATAAGCCTGATCAGTTTCATGACTCTTTCCCGATCATTGGTCGTAGAAAAAGAAAAGTGGAGTTTTTTGTTTGATTTATTTTCGGGTGAATACCCCATCTCCAGTAATTCGATAACGGCTTTAGCATAACGACCAGAAGGATCGGTCGCTATGAAATTATCAAACACTTCGTCACTTGGATTGTCCTGCAACAAGGCCATAAGGACTATGCCCGATTCACTGCCTTTTCCGATAAGCGTTCGGGAATTATTATCGGTGTAATTACCATCAACGTAGGAGGCCATATCCTTGGCTAGCTGGTAGTGCTCATGAAATGAGTCTGGCTCAGCATCTATATCCGGAATGCTCTCCAAGGTAACTACCAATGCATCGAAATGCTGGATCTGTTGCACACCCTCGATAACCTTTTCGAATTCATCAGTAGCAACTTTAAAATGCTGTTCTGTAAAATCGATCAAATAGATTGCGGGTAAGTTTCTATTCCTTTCGTAGGAGGCCGGTAAATATATTTTCGCCTTTGTAGCTACCCCATCCGATGAGAAGGTAAAGGTTTCAATTTTTGAGGCGGGCGTGGTTACCCCGGGATGAACCACAGAATCATCTGCGCCTGCAGGCGCAACAATTCCGAGTTGCCATATAGCGGCCAACATTAACAGGCTTGTCTTTATTTTCATGACTTAAACTCTTTTGTTATGAATGACAATTCACCACTATCAGTTCAAGTTTCTCCACCGCGGCAATAATTTTAACCTTTGTTGTGGGAGCTAATATTTGTTGCGGCAGCTGAGTTGGATAAGTACATATTTACCCTGATCCAAGGTTATCTTATCAATTTCGGTTCGACCCCATTTTTCGTTTTTCACCCGGGGTTCTCGGCGCTTCGGATTTTCTCCAGCGTGGTGACTGAAATCTTGTCGGTATTGGCAAGTCCGGTCAGCATGCCTCTCAAGATAGTCACATGAAATCTCAGTTCCTGCTTCACCTCTGAATTCTCATACAGTTTGCTAATCTCGGCTCTCAGCAGTTCCGGTTCAACGCTGATCTCGCATTCTTCGGGCAACCTCACGTAATAGCTTTTGTAGGCCTCAATATAGATATCGCCACATTTTTCGAGAATCTGACTCTGTATTGTGTGATCCATATAGAGCCTTACTGTCCGGCGATAGGTAAAACGATCAGCCAAAAGCATGTCCAGCGAGTCCACCCGGCGATAATAGTTAATTAGTTGCTTGCGAACTGAATCACTCGCAACATTTCCGATCCTGCCTGTGGCGACCAGTTCGTCATAAGTCGCACGGTTGGACAGGACATTTATTCTCTGGCTGGCCTGGAACAGGTCGACAAGAAACTCTACTCCCAGACTGTCCACCGGCATTGCATAGGCATCCAGGGCGGCGATGCCGTGACGACGTGTCTTGTCGTAGTATTCACGAACCTGCTCCCAGCGACTCATTTCCTCGCCGATCTCAGCCTCTATCCGGACCAGATAGCCGGTGGCCATTTTCGCCTTCTGCCTTTGCTCACTCCAGTCACTGACCTGCATACCCAGAAACACACCGATCACGACGATAAACAGCTCAATGACGACAGCAAACCAGTTCTGGTCTTTCACATGTCGCGTAATGCCCAGTAAATTCATAAGGTAGGTTTTTCCAATCGATTGAAACAATTTGTTAACGAGGGCCGTACCGGATTGCCGATCACTCGCAATACGGGGTCAGGCCCTGTTTCCGGCTTTTTTAGTTCACTGATTATGGGGTTCGATCCCTATTCCCCCGGCCGACGATGCGCAAAACCAGTGGCTTCAGAGCTAAATTTGAGAATGCAGAAATCGAGCCTATAACGAACATGCCTATTAAGGGAATCACCGGGCCAAATGTAAATGCGGCACCTAGCACATGACCAAGAACGCACTCGGCTCGATAAATTGGTAAAAATAGCCCGGTTATTAGCACACCTAACGCCATATACATGGTGATGCTCTGATAGCCGAATTTGAACGCCAGGGACTGCAATATACTTACGATTAGCATCCCGAAAAAGCCAATTACAATTCCAGCTGGAATTTTTGGCGCGGAAGGTACGTCTTCGGGTGTGAATGTAATTCTTTTTTTAATCCGTGTTGTAGCAAACCAGGCCAACAAGGGAAGAATAATTATCCCCCACCAGTTAGATATTGATGGAAAATCCGAACGATTTAGCAGGTGGTGACTTAATACGCCACCATTGAAATGCTCCCAGGACAAATGACCCAATTCGACAATAACGACTATCAGAATCAGGGTGTATTTTATTGTTTTGAAGTACTTTTCACTCATGTGGACCCTTGATTACGATAGTGCAGCAAGTTCTTTTGGAGTCTAACGCCCGGGTTCACCGGAGAGCGAACAAAGTGAGCGAATCCGGTGAAGCCCATTGTTAGGCATGTTGACCTCGAAAGCCTGCTAATAGCAATATGCTGGCGATGATAAGAGTTACTGATCCAATACTTACCATCAGTAGAGGGGGGTCTCCGGGTGTATTTATATATACGGAGTAGACAACATAATTCGTCATGGACTGAAAAATTAGGCTAGGAGCTATTAACAGCCAAATTAGCCTGGATTCGACGCGATGATAGAGATAGCTTATAAGGGTCAAGTTTACAAGGCCTGCTACTAACCCCCCGACTCCCGTTAACCTGATTAGGGCGAGGAACAGGGTTTTGTAGTTTTCACCAAGTTCATTCCAATCAACATTTAAGGCTTGCGCATGGTATGGCATAAATTCGCTGGCAGTGACATATACAATGCCAAAAATTATGTGGCTTATGCCTACTATGGCAAATAAAATTAGAGCGAATTTCCAAATCACTTGTTCGATTCTTTTAAATATCTAAGGGAGAAATTAGGGTCAGACCGAGGTTTCAAGTTAATTGCGGTTCGACCCCAATTTCCCGGGCCTTATTTGAGTTTCTGGAAGACACGATGATCAATCGCCGCCGCAGTAAACATGCCACCGGCAAGCGCCCCGGCGATGCCTGGACTCATCACGTCCTGACCGGACAGGAACAGACCCGGTACAGGTGTACGAGCATTGAGTGCATCCGATAATATTCGACGCGGCGTCGTTTCGACACCATAGAACCCGCCTTTCTCGTGACCAGTAAAAAATGCCGTTGCGAGTGGCGTGCCAAGTTCATGGAAGGCGATAAGCGGTGCGAGATCAGGGAACTTCTCCTTGAAGAAGTCCAGCAGCCTGGACTCGACGCTCTGCTTGAATGCGGTCCACTCTTCGGGATGTTCAGCAACACCGCCATGGGCGAATTTCGCTACCGACGACCAGTCCGCCCAGATCAGCACATCAGCAGTGTGTTTGTTCGTCGGGCCCGGGTCATGAGCAGGATTTTTAAGAGAAGAGAACGACACAAACGCCGCTGCAAAGGGTTCATCGTCTCCCCCTGTCCAGATGGCATTATTGGTGTCCCAGCTATTAAAAAACCAGTGGTTCCACGGCGTTGCACCGTGTTTGGCGATGTCGCCCTCAAAGCCCAGATAAAGATCGAAGTGACAGACCGATGGTTTAAACGTAGCAATCTCCCTGGCCCAGGGCTGCTGGCGAATGTCCTCCGGCAACAGGTGCTTCACGGTCTCACCGGCGCCGATCGCCGAGACGATGACAGGTGCACTAAATTCTTCACCGGAATCGGTGCGCACGCCCACGGCTTCGCCATCTTCAAGCAATATCTCGCTAACCGGTGTTCCTGCTCGAGCACTGCCCCCCGCCGCTTCGATCACTGGAACCAGTCCTTTTGCGATGGCACCTGCACCGCCGACGGGATAGCCGGCGCCTTCAAGATAATGACCCATGACCATGCCATGAAAGGCGAAGCTCGCTTCTCTCGGTTTGCCGCCATAAGTAGCCCACTGGGCAGACAATACGGCGGCCAGCTTCGGGTTACTGATGAGTTCATCAATCACCTCACCCGTCGTGCGACCAGCCCAGCGCTGGATCTTCTTGCTATTCCACCAGCGATGGGCGGAACGAAATGGCTCGGGTATCGCTCGTTCGGCACCCACCATGTGCGCGGTCTCCTCCGCCGATAGCAATGCCTCAAAGTAGGCATCGATCTCAGCAGCATTGCCGGGAAAATGCTCTTTGAGCTCC
>JBFFTZ010000003.1:0-22903 GCA_041571575.1 Gammaproteobacteria bacterium
CGGTATCAATCACACCCGGGCGGAATTCCGAATATGGACTGGCAAAGCTTCAGCAAGCACTACTACTCATTCCCCAATCTTCAATTTGCCATGGACCTGTCTTGCCTGGGCATGGATGAGACCTGGATGAATTCCATGGCTCCGGCGATCGAAAACGCCGTGCTGGAAATGAAGGCGCTGGAAGGAGGCGCCATTGCCAATGTAGACGAGCAACGCATGGTGGGGCACTACTGGTTGCGAGCTCCGGAACTTGCGCCGGATGAACAATTGGCCCAGGCCATTCGTGATGATCTGATGCATGTGCTGGCGCTTTCCGAGAAGGTTCTTACGGGCAACTGCCTGACCCCTGGCGGCAAGCCATTCAAACGGCTTCTGCTGGTAGGTATTGGCGGTTCCGCCCTGGGTCCCCAGTTCGTTTCGGCGGCCCTGGCGGAGACCGGTTGCCTCCCGATCTCCTTCCTGGACAACACGGATCCGGATGGCATCAAGCGCGTCCTGGACGGCATTTCGCAAGATCTGGGACAGACCTTGGTAATGGTTATCAGTAAATCCGGCGGAACTCCGGAGACTCGCAACGGGATGCTCGAAGTGCGAGCCAGGTTCGACGCTGCCGGCCACGATTTCCCCGGTCAGGCCGTGGCGGTCACCGGCGTTGGCAGCGCCCTTGAGGCCTTGGCCAAGCAAGAGGGTTGGCTGGATATCCTGCACATGTACGACTGGATAGGGGGCCGCACATCGGAGGTCTCAGCGGTCGGATTGTTGCCCGCCGCGCTCCAGGGCATTGATATTCGCGCGATGCTTTCGGGGGCCCGGGAAATGGATGCGGCGACCCGACGTGCCGATCCGGGCCAGAACCCCGCAATGTTGCTGGCGCTTGCCTGGTACAAGGCAGGGAACGGCCGTGGGGAACGCAATATGGTGGTTCTTCCCTACAAGGATCGGCTGCAGCTATTCAGTCGTTACCTGCAGCAGCTGGTGATGGAATCCCTGGGCAAGGACGTTGACCGCAAGGGCAATACCGTTCACCAGGGCATCACCGTTTATGGCAACAAGGGTTCCACGGACCAGCACGCCTACGTGCAGCAACTGCGGGATGGGCCGGCTGACTTTTTTGCTACCTTTATCGAGGTCCTGGATGATGGCGTGGATCAGCCGTTGGAGGTGAAGCCCGGAGTGTATTCCGGAGACTATCTGTACGGCTTCCTTCGCGGTACTCGAAGAGCGTTGTCAGACACGGGTCGGGCAAGCCTGGTCCTGACCCTGGACGCCCTGAATGCCAAGTCCCTGGGCGGAATGGTGGCCTTGTACGAAAGGGCGGTCGGCCTGTACGCCTCGTTGATTGACGTGAATGCCTATCACCAGCCGGGAGTGGAGGCGGGCAAAAAGGCGGCAGAGGAAATCCTAAGTCTGCAGTCACGTGTGATGCGAGCCTTGTCGGAAGCCGGTGAGCCAATAGTTCTGACGGAGCTGGCATCGCTGGTGGGTGCCCAGGACACGGTGGAAGAGGTGTACTGCCTGCTGCGTCGGTTGGCCGCCAATGGGCGAATCAGTCTTGGTGAGGCCCCTGGTGATGACGGTGAACCTGTTGCCTCAGCCCTGTAGTCCGGCGGCCTTGCTCGCGACAAACAGTTCACTGTGGAGGCCCTGGCCCCGGGTTTCCGCCTTGAGCAAACCCAGGTAGCGATCAGCGCTGATGGCCGGTCCCAGCAAGTGTCCCTGCACGTAATGGCAGCGCTTTCTGCGCAGCAGGTTAAATTGTTGTTCGGTTTCCACGCCTTCGGCCACCACATCCATGCGCAGGCTTCGTCCCATTTCGATGATCGTGCTGACGATGGTCGCATCGTCCGGGTCCACATCAGCATCCCGAACGAAAGACCGGTCAATTTTCAGCGTGCCGATGGGGAATTGCTGCAGGGCGCTTAGGGAGGAGTATCCGGTTCCGAAATCGTCAATAGACAGGTGTATGCCCATTTCGTAAAGCTCATTCAGAATCTTCAGAGCGCCTTTGGGATCATCCATCAAGGTGGATTCTGTGATCTCGAATTCGAAACAGGTGGGTGACACGCCGTGGTTGCGGAAAATAGCCGCCACCCGCTTGGCCAGGTCCTTTTGTTTAAGCTGGCGGAGCGACAGGTTTATTGCAATGCGTCCCGGGTTGGGAACAGTGGCTCTCCAGTTCTGGAAGTCCTCGCAGGCCTTATTTAGCACCCAGTCGCCAAGTGCCAGGATAAGACTGCTTTCCTCGGCCATGGGAATGAAGTTTCCGGGCGGGATTTCGCCGTGGCCGGGCAACTGCCAGCGCATCAGCGCTTCCGCACCGACGATACGCCCATCGTTCACATCCACCTTGGGCTGGTAGCGCAGTACAAATTCATCTCGCTGCAAGGCCCGCCTGAGTTTCGCCTTCAGCATGAGCTGTTCTGCCGAATCCGCGTTTAACTCGGGACGGTAGAAATCGAAAGCATGCCCACCCTGCTTTTTCACAAAAAGCATGGCCGCGTCCGCGTTACGGATCATGTCGATGACATTGCCGGCATCTCCCGGGAACAGGGCAATTCCGATACTGCAAGACAGGTCGATTTCCCTTTTTTGGAAGTGCAGGGGGCGGGAGATTTCTGCCAGCAGCATTTTTGCCACCATGCTCGCGTATTCGCGGCACGACGGAATATCTGCCTGTTCCTCGAGCAGGATTCCGAATTCGTCACCGGCGAGTCGTCCCACTACGGTTGATTCCGGAAGTGAGCGAGTGATCCGCTCAGAAACGGTTTCCAGGCTACGGTCTCCCGAGAGGTGGCCGAAACGGTCGTTGATTTCCTTGAAGCGATCCAGGTCCAGTGACAGCATCGCAACGCAATGATCAGCGCGACGCGCCCGGGAAAGGGCGCGCTGCATAAGGTGCTGGAACTGCATACGATTCGGGACCCGGGTGAGCGCGTCATACCGAGCAAGATACCGGATACGTTTTTCGGCGCGCTTTTGTTCGCTTATATTTCTTGCCACCAGGATGTAACCCTGGTCCTGGGGTTGCTCAGAGGAAATTGCCGAACCCGACAGCGAGACCGGGATTTCGCGTCCGTCACCAGCGAGGAATACCGACTCGCCCCTGCCGCTTGATAACAAGTCCATGGAAAATTCCGAACGAGCGCTGTCAGCAAAAAGATCACGGATATGGGTGTCTTGTAATGCCTCGCTAGTCCGCTCAAGCAATTCGCAGGCACCCTTGTTGCAGCGCCTGATAACACCGTCCGGGGAGGTTACCAACACCGCGTCGTTCATGCTGTTGAGAACCAGGTCCAGGTAGTCCCTGGAAATTGTGGTTTGCTTCAAGGTTTCACGCATGGCCCGCAGGGCATCTGCCAGTTCACCTACTTCATCTTCGCTGCTTACATCCAGGGGAGTTTTCAGGTCGCCTTTTCCTACCCGGTCTGCGAATTTTCCCATCTCGCTGATCGGGCCGGTTATTTTCCTGGCGAAAATCCACGCTACGGCCATCGCCAGCAGAATAATCACTACCAGGCCCAGGCCCAGTGCAAGGGCCGCTTCCGACCAACCTTGTTTGACTTCAGCATCAACGGCGGCTATGCCGGCATTGGCCGCCTTTGAGGGGTCCGTCAGGTGGGCGACTAACCAACCCGCGGGAGAGTTGGCCCGGGACAACGGAATGGAAATCGTCTCGTCGGAGCTCTGCGCCTTGATGTTTGCGCCGGCAACGGCCGGGGCCTCTCCGGGCATCGGGCCGGCCGCGGCCAGTTGCGTGCCTGATGCATCGTAGAGCTCCAGGCGTACGATCTGGTTGCCGCCGTGCCGTGCCAGTAATTGATCCAGCTTGGCCGGAATATTTTCCAGACTCTCAAGGCGGGCAATTTGATCGGCGATCAGGGTCGTCTGATTCAGCTGCTGTTCCTGGGTTAACTGTATGCTTTGTTCGATCAGGCTGGTTTTGGCCAGTTGCCCAAGTTGGTTCGATGAGTGCTGATATGTCAGTAGCAGACCGACGCCCAATATGCTGCCCAGGCCCAGGGAGAGGGCTAATGAAAGGGCGATAAAAACATGGCTTATGCGTTTGATACTCACGACGTTCGCTGGGTGCCCCTCTTGCGGTATCAGAACGCGGATTTCCCGGATTTATGCGGCTTGTGGCGCTGGTGAACATTCCGCATACTTGCCAGGCAACCCGGTGCGATAGAATCGATCACGCAAGTTGCTGAATAATATATCGTTATTTTTATGGTCTACTCTTTTTCAAAATAAATATACACCAGTTTCCCGGCGCTTGTAGGGATTTTGCCCTTGCTTCTGGTAACCGAACATCTAGGTTGCCGGGGCCAACCGGGTAATTGACGAGGTTAGATATGATTTCCAGACAGAGCTGGATGGCTCTGGCCGGTGGGCTTCTCAGCGTGTTGCTCAGCGTGGCGTTTGTCAGTTCGGGCCTGCCCAAATTGATGAATGAAGAGGTCGCGGCGATCGAGTTCGCAGTATGGGGTTTCCCGCAATGGTCGCTATATGTGGTCGGCGGGACTGAGTTGCTGGGAGCCCTGGCGATACTGCACAGACGGACCCTGCGATGGGGAGTTCTCTTGCTGGCTTGCGTGATTTTCGGCGGCATAGCCACTCACGTGCGCTTTGGTGAATGGGAAGCGTTGCAGCAGTCGCTGGCATTTGCCGTCATTCTGGCCGCGGTAGCCTGGTGGCCCCGCAGTCCTTCCTGAGCCTTGTTATCCTGCTGAAGGGGTGACACGGGAGGTCAGTTTAGTCGGGTTTTTGCGACGAAGGTGACGGTGGAGGGCAGGTACTGACGGTTCCGGGTGCGCTTTTTTCGGGACATTTTGTACCATTCCAACCAACAAACAACGACTTGCCGATTCTGGCACAAAGGTTGCATTTCTATTGCTTAAGTCCAGCCGGCGGTTCCCCCCAGCGGCCGATTGAGACTCAGAAATTTGAATGCTCTTATTGGTTTCGAGTCATTCACATCCTGCGCCGCAGCTTCTTCCCCCAGAACTGCGGCGTTTTTTTATTTTCCAATTGCTAATCCGATGCCAGGTTCTTTTTGGGAGTATCCCTTGGGAGGGAGAAAGTCCTGCTCGGAAGTGTTCCGGGGGCGTGAGTCGAGAATCCGGGTTTCACTGGTCAGCTTGCCGTCCTTGAAGCGCCGGCTGATCATGGGCAGTCCGCCTGAGGGCACCATCTCGGGCAACAGGTTTTCCGGAATGGGGAGTACGCCACTGCGGTTAAGTTGGCCTATGACATCTTGGTAAAAGCGGCTGGCGTCTTTAAAGACGGCACCCAAATCCTCTCCGCCGTGTATATCGGCGGTGGGCCCAATGCAGTTTTCCTGGGCAAGTTTTTCCGCGCGATAGACCCGCAGCCACTGGCACTGCTCTCCCAAAGCGCTGGTTCCAGTCTTGCCGCTTTCAACCACCCTGATGCTGTCACTTGTGGGCTGGTCAGATAAGTCCACTACGCCGCCCAGCATGCCGGCAATCCACTCCCTCTGATCTTCGGGCAGGCTGGAGAGTTGCTCGCGTATCTCCCGGGCCAGGGGATCGATGGTGGCGGCAATCGATTCGGCAGCCTGTTGGTCGAGTACGGTATACCAGCTGTCGACATGATTGATCAGGATCAGGCTGGATGTGCCACCCTCAAAGATAAGACTGCGTTCCGGATTGATGTTCATGCGCAGTCGATTCCCTTCAACCAGCATCTCGCCACGATAGCGGCCGCTCTCCGTGGAAAGCTCACCCCGTGATTCGATTTCAACCAGGGTGCCGGCCTGAACTCCGGTGCTGGCTAGTAAAGCCAGGGCAATTAATGAGGTTCTTGTCATGGGGTGTTTATCGCTAGTAGGCCTGGCCGATACGGTGAGCTGGTGGATGTAGCGCAGATCATTGGGTAGAAATCCTGCGCGGTCAACATTATACGAATGCAGACAGTGCGGGGTGAGGTTTATAAATAGCGGTATAATCGCCGCATGGTGTCAGTATATGTGGTGCCTGGGATGCCGGAAGTTCTGGAAAACGGGCGGTGACAGGCCCGTTGAGCGCTGTGTTTTGGACGGTGGTGATTACAAAGGAGCGGCCAGGTGGCTGACGTGCTGACAACAAGAATTCAGAAATTGCATGACCTGGACCGGCCAGATATCTGGCAGGCCTCGCGCAAGGGACTGGAAAAGGAATCTTTGCGTATTACCCGGCAAAATGAACTGGCGCAAACTCCACATCCGGCACTGCTTGGCGCTGCGTTGACCAATCGGTTTGTCACGACGGATTATTCCGAGGCCTTGCTGGAGTTAGTGACGCCCGCGCTGGAAGACAGTGCAGCGACCCGACAGTTTCTGTGTGACATCCACCAGTTCGTGTACGACGGACTGGGCGATGAAATGCTTTGGCCCGCAAGCATGCCATGCGCTGTAGAGGGCGATGAGAACATCCCCATAGCCGAATTTGGCAAGTCCAATATTGGACATATGAAGCACGTCTACCGGCGGGGCCTGGGTCATCGCTACGGTCGCATGATGCAGATCATCGCGGGCGTGCATTTCAACTTTTCATTCTCCGACGAATTCTGGGAGGCCTATCAGCAGTTGCTGGGGTCTGAGCTGGACCCTGCGGATTTTCGCAATCAACACTACATGGGGCTGATCAGGAATTTCCATCGGACGGGCTGGCTGGTGCTGTATTTGTTTGGCGCGTCTCCGGCAGTGTGCAAGGCGTTTTTGCGGGGCCGTGAAACAGATTTGCATGAATTCGATCAGGACACGTACTTTCATCCCCACGCCACTTCCCTGCGAATGAGTGACCTGGGCTACAAGAATCAGACCCAGTCCGCGATGAGGATTTCCGTTAATTCGCTGGACGAGTATGTCCGGGACCTGGGCCGTGCTGTAAGCACCCTCCATCCGCCATATCAACGCATTGGTGTCGAGCAAGACGGTGACTACCGTCAGCTGAACGCAAACCTGCTGCAAATCGAAAACGAGTACTACAGCATGATTCGCCCCAAGAGGGTGATCAGCAGCGGTCAGCGTCCTACCAGTGCGCTGGCGGAAAATGGTGTCCAGTACATTGAAGTGCGGGCCCTGGATTTGAATGTGTTCGATCCCGCCGGCGTCAGCGAAACCCAGATGCGTTTCCTGGAGGCCATGTTGTTGTATTGCCTGTTGAGCGACAGTCCGCCTATCGACGATAGCGAGTACCAGGAGATGGGTGTCAACCAGGGACGGGTCGCAGGTCGCGGCAGGGAGCCGGGGTTGACCCTTCTAAGGGATGGAAAAGAAGTGCCCTTGACTGAGTGGGCGACAGAATTGCTGGACGGGGTAGCCAGGGTGTGTGAGTTGATGGACAGTGGTTTCGACAAACCCCTTTACATGTCAGCCGTTGAGGCCCAGCAGGCCCGGGTCATGAATCCTGACCAAACGCCCTCGGCCAGGGTGCTCAGGGAGATGGCAGAAAATAATGAATCGTTTTTGCAGTTTGGAGCCAGGTGGGCGAGAAACCACCAGCAGTTTTTCCACGGCCTTCATCGATGCGATCCCGGTCGGGTTCGGCAGTTCACAACCGAGGCCAGTGCCTCGGTGGCAAGGCAACGTGACATGGAACGCAAGGACATCTTGAGCTTCAAGCAATACCTTGAGGAATACTTCTCTGGGTAATGTGGCTTTACCGGTAGCGCGGATCTAACAACAAGGCCGCCCCAGGGCGGCCTCATGCTAAGCACTCTTGCCTGTATCTCTCAGTCTCTGAATCATGCGGCTGACGTGTTCGGGTGATTTCGAGTTGCGCGCCATCAACTGGTAGAACGCCGGCACCACGAACAGGGTCAGCAGGGTGGAGATGGTTACGCCGAACATCACCACGATGCCAATTGGAATCCGGCTCTCTGCGCCGGCACCGAACGACATGACCAGGGGCAGGGCGCCGATGATGGTGCAAGTGCTTGTCATCAGCACCGGTCTCAGGCGAATTGCTGATGCCTTGATAATGGCTTCATTGAATTGTTCTCCGGCATCCCGCATCTGGTTGGTGAACTCCACGATCAGCACGCCGTTCTTGGCCGCCAGACCGATCAGCAAAATAATGCCGATCTGACTGTAAACATTAATGCTCTGGTCAAAGAGCCACAGACCACCCAGTGCGCCGGTCAGGGCCAGGGGTACGGACATCATGATGATGAACGGATGGCGGAAGCTCTCGAATTGAGCGGCCAGGACCAGGAACACGATGACCAGTGCGACCAGAAAGGTCCAGTACAAGGAACTGCCGGCCTGCTTGTATTCTCTTGATTCTCCATCCCAGCTGATTCGCGCCGTGGGCGGCAGCACGTCCCGGGCGATGCTTTCAATCTCATTCAGGGCCTGGCCCAGGGGGAAGTTGTCTTCAAGGTCACCGGTTATCGTGATGCTACGCAGTCGATCGAATCGGTTCAGTTCCCTGGGTCCCGCGCTCTCTTCCAGCGTGACCAGGTTTCCCAGGGGCACCAGCCGTCCGTTGGTTTCCGAGCGCACATACAGGTTGCTCAAGTCGCTGGGCGTGGCCCGGTCTTCCTGGCGGCCCTGCAGGATCACGCGATACTCGCGGCCCCGGTCCACATAGGTCGTCACAATCCGTGAACCCAGCATGGTTTCCAGTGTCCGTCCGATATTTTGCAGGGAAACGCCCAGTGTGGCGGCCCTGTCCCTGTCCACCAGAACGCGAATCTGGGGTTTACGCTCGTTGTAGTCCGAATCCAGTCCCTTAAATTTGGGGTTGGCCGAAGCGCGCTCAATTATCTGGTCTCGCCAGCGTGCAATTTCGTCGTATTCGCTACCGCCCAGTACCATGGAAATTGCCTGGCCGCCCCATATGCCCAATCCCTGCGGGGTGTTGACTGAGGTTCTTACCCCCGGCAGGACAGCCAGTTTCTGGCGTACCCGTCCTGCAATGGACTCGGCGTTCTCGCTACGTTTTGACCAGTCCTCCAACAAGACGATTGCCCGTGCAGAATTCACCTCGCCACCACCCCAACTCCCGGGCAGTCGGATAAGAGCGCGCATGATATTCCCGGCACGCACCTCTTCCATAAGAATCTCTTCCATTTGCCTGGCGTAACGGTCGGTGTAGTCCATGCTCGACCCTTCGGGGCCGACCATGTACACCGAAAACACGCCCCGATCTTCCTTGGGCGCGTACTCGGAGGGCAGGGCCTTGAACAGGAATACAGACAATGCGATCACGACGGCGGTAAACAGCAGTGTGATCCAGGTTCTTTCCAGGGACTTTCGTAGCAAGGCCTGATAACGGATAGATAGTGCCTGAAAGAAGTTGTCGACTCGCCGGGGCAGGCCGGTGCGTATGGCGTCGCCCTTGAGAATCTTGGAACTCAGCATGGGCGTGAGTGAGAGCGCTACGATGCTGGAGAAACCGACCGCCGCTGCCAGTGATACCCCGAACTCGGCGAACAACCGGCCCACGTTACCCTGCACGAATGAGATTGGCAGGAACACTGCCGCCAGCACCAGCGTGGTGGCGATGACGGCGAACTGGATTTCGCGACTGCCATCCAGTGCCGCCAGCAACTTTGGCTGGCCGTCTTCAATACGCCGGTAAATGTTTTCCAGCACAACGATGCCGTCATCTACCACCAGGCCAATCGCCAGCACCATGCCCAGCAATATCAACACGTTTACCGAATAACCCATTGCCAGCATGACCATGAATGTGGAGATGATGGAAATCGGGACCGTGAGGGCCGGAATAAGGGTGGCTCTCAGGCTGCCCAGGAACAGGTAAATCACAATCAGCACCAGGCTGAGCGAGAACGCCAGGGCCTTAAACACTTCACGCATGGAGGCATCGATAAACAGTGATCGATCGTAATTGACCTCCAAGACAACCGATGGAGGCAGGGACTCCCTCACATCATCAATAGCATCCCGGACGTTTTTGGCCACTTCTACGGTGTTGGCCCGTGAGAGCTGTTCAATTGCCAGGCTGATGGCGGGAATCCCGTTAGCCCTGGCCACGCTGCGGTCATCCTCGGCGGCTCGTCTGACCTCGGCGATATCTCCAAGACGAACCAGGGCACTGTCAGAGCCGCGTCCGATAACCAGCTCCCGGAAACTTTGCTCGTCGACCAGGCCGGTCTGGGTTCGCAGGGTGAATTCCAACTGTTCGGATTCGAGACGCCCTGCGGGTAGTTCGATGTTTTCCCTTCTCAGGGCGGATTCAACGTCGGCCACGGTGAGGCCGCGTCCTGCCAGGGCGCGCCTGTCCATCCAGATCCGCATGGCATATCGGCGAGCGCCCGATAGCCGAACCCTGGCTACGCCCTGCACAGTGGAAAAGCGATCGATCAGCACGCGCTCGCCGTAGTCCGTTAGTTCCAGGTTCGACATGCTGTCGCTGGTCAGGTTGATGTACATGATGGCCCGGGTGTTGCTGTCCACCTTGGCGATTTCGGGGGTGTCGGCTTCCTCGGGCAGATTGCCCACCACCCGTGATACCCGGTCGCGGATATCGTTGGCGGCGCCATCAATATCCCGGGAAAGACTGAACTGCACATTGATGCTGGAGCGTTCGTCCTCGCTCTGGGAAGTGAGTTTTTCCACACCCTCCAGGCCGGCAATTCGTTCTTCGATGACCTGGGTAATCTTGGTTTCCACGACCTGGGCAGATGCGCCACGGTAGTTGGTGTCAATTGAGACCACCGGCGGGTCTATGTCCGTATACTCGCGCACCGGCAGCAGGGTCAGTGACATCAGGCCCAGGATGACCAGTAACAGGCTGAGTACGGTGGCGAATACCGGCCGTTTAATCGAGAGTTCGGAGAGTGTCATGGCTGGGTCTCATCGGCTGCCAGTTCTTTGAGCACCTCTACCTCGCTACCGACCTGCAAACGCTGTGTGCCTTCCACCACGATCATCTCGCCTTCCACCAGCCCGTCTACAATCTCCAGCTCGCCCGGGCGTCGTCGCCCGGTCTTTACCTGGCGCTTCTCCGCGCGACCCTGGTTAATGACGAAAACGTATTGTCGGCTTTGTTCTGAGATCAAGGATTGCTCCGGGATCACCAGTGCGTCGAATTCTTCCTGGATCAACACCACAGACATAAGCATGCCCGGCCGCAGCAGGCCCTCGGCGTTGGGAATGCGGGCGCGTATGGCTATCGACCGTGTCACCGGGTCAACCCGTGTGTCGATACTGATTACCTTGCCGGCAAACGCCGTGTCCGGGTATGCGATGCTCGTGGCATTAATTTCCAGGCCCGGCTTGAGCTTGGCCATCAATACCTCGGGCAGATAGAAATCCAGCTTGATGGTGTCCAGGTCATCCAGGGTGGTAATGATCGTGCCAGGTGATACCAGGCTGCCGGCGCTAATCCGGCGCAGGCCCACGTAGCCCTCAAACGGAGCCCTTATGGTCAGGTCTGCCAGGCGTGCGGTGGCGGCCTGCACCCGGGCCTGGTCGGCCTCCATTGCAGACTGAAGTTGCTTGAGTTCCGATTGGGAAATGGACTTTGTGCGATCAAGTTCTTCGGCCCGCTTAAAATTGCTGCGGCTTTCGCTGAAATCAGCGCTCGCCACTGCCAGGTTTGCCCTGGCCTCGTCGGTATCCAGCTCTACCAGTACCTGGCCGGCCTTTACCAACTGACCTTCCTCGAAAAGAATCCTGGAGACTCTTTCGGAAATCTTTGAGGTGATGTTGACTGACTCGTTGGCCATGGTGGTGCCCAGGCTCTCTGCCTGCATGGGCATGGACATTCTCGTTACCTTCTTTGCGATAACCGGTGCCTGCTGGGCTAGCAACAAGGGTGAGGAAAACGCCAGGACAATGCTGGCCAGGGACAAAGTTATCCGTCTGATAGTCATCGATTTAAGCTCTTTATGGGGGTGCCGTTCCGGCGTACCCAGTTGCCATGTAATGTCTGCATCCGGCCCGTCAACTCACCGGCCTGTTCACCAATTCTGCGTCCGTCCACTTCCAGCACGGGGGTCAATTCGCCCATTGTGCCCGTGGTAAACATTTCGTCCGCACTGTACACCTCGGTCAGCGACAGGTTTTTCTCCACTACCGTTGCGCCATCCTCCCGTGCCAGCTTGATCACCATGGCCCGGGTGATGCCCGGAAGACAGCTGTCGGCATGGGGAGTATAGAGCACACCTTTCTTGACCAGGAACACATTGGTGTCGTTGGTCTCCGAGACAAAGCCGTTTACATCCAGCATCAGGGCGCTGTCGACTCCTGCAACATTGGCCTCTATGGCGGCCAGGATATTGTTGATCAGGTTATTGTGATGAATCTTTGAGTCCACGCACTGGGGGGAGTTTCGACGAATTGCAGAGCTGATTAATCGGATTCCGGCGCCGGGGTAGACCGGCGCTTTCCATTCGGCCAGTACGATCAGGCAGCAACCTGACCGGTTAAGCCGGGGATTCATGCCCGAGGTGACCTTTTCTCCCCGGGTCAGGGTCATGCGCACGTGGGCGCCATCGAACATGCCATTGGCTTCCAGGGTGTCGAACAGCGCTCTTTCAACCTGGCTGCGCGGGGGTATCCCTTCAAACGCCATGGCCTTGGCGGAGTCCAGCAGGCGGTCTAGGTGGGCCTCCAACTCGGCAACTCGCCCGTCGTAAACCCGCAGACCCTCCCAGACCGCATCACCGCCCTGGACTGAACTGTCGAACACCGAGACCTTTGCCTGGTCACGGGGAAGGAGTTGTCCGCCAACGTGGACCAGGATGTCGGCGTTACGTGGATCTGGGAGCGTTGGGCTCATGAGTCTGTGGTTCCGTGGCTGCTGAATTGGTAGAGCTTTTGATAATACTCGCTGGATTCCTCCAGCAGGGGTTTAAGAGCGTCGGGCACTGGAGCGGTCTTGTGCCGGTAGGGGGTGAAGCCGGTGGTCTCGTGCACCCGGTGGTACCAATGGGGCGCCCAGATTCCGTCCTCAGGTTTTGCTCCCTCAGGCCAGCTGAGCATGGCTTCCTCAAACTTCATTCCCAGGTACTGGCATACCTCGTTCAGGACTGTTCGGGGGTCCAGCAATAGATCTCTGGCGTCGATTACCAATACACGCTGGCCAATGGATTGCAGTTCCTGGAGTAATTCCCACTGCAGCGCCAGGCCCGTGTCGCGCAGGGTTGGCTCGGGAATTTGCCTGCTTAATGAGGGCAGCATTTGTTCAGGGTCACGTATCAATAACAGGTTACGACTGCGCTCAAGGAAGGCATGGTCCATATCGCACAAGTGATGGGCCATCTGTTTCAGAAACAGCCGTGGGCGCTGGCGGGGCTGTTGCAGGAGCGTGTTGATAACCCGGTTGCCATCGCAGTCCATATCTTCCATGACTTCCCTGGCGGCGGGGTGGTCAGCGCCGCTTACCCTGAGGTAATGCCCGTACAGGGGTTCATCCACGACCAGGGTATCGCTGCGTTGGCGAAAACTGTACATCAGGGCTGTGGAAACATTTCGTGGCCCCGACCACATATTGATTATTCCTGTGTCGTGCATCTGAAAGTCATCTTGGTGAAGGGTTGATACTTCTATTACCGTACACCTGATATTGCGTATTTCAAGCTCGGGGCGACCCGCCCGTCCAGGCTCAATAGCGTGGCGCTCACAGGGTCCTTGCCTTCAGGTCGCTATTTGGTTCAACGCATTCTGTCATTGGCCGGGCTGGATTGCAGCCTTGTCCGCATGTGGGAGCTTGTTCATGACCCGACGACTATCTTTCGTTGTAGTGCCGTTGATGTTTCTTCATGGCCGCCTGCAGTGAGACTCAGCGGGATGCACCCCGGGGGGTGGTCACTGAACCCATGCTGATCGTGGATACCCATATCGATGTGCCGTAGAGGCTTGAGTCCCTGTGGGCGCGAGGTGGTAAAGGAGATGAACCGCGTGGGCATCATGGTGGACGTTTCCCATGTCACCGATGAGACCTTTTACCAGGTGATGGATGTAACGGCGGTGCCGGTGATCGCCAGTCACTCCTGTGCCCGACATTTCACGCCGGGATTCGAGCGCAATATGAGCGATGACATGATTCGTCGCCTGGCCCGGGACGGTGGTGTGATCCAGATAAACTTTGGTTCCTCCTTCCTCACGGGAGTGGCTAGCCGGTGGTTTACGGATATGCTCAAGGAACGGGCCGCATGGGCCCAGGCCCGGCAAGCTGGGCAGCCAGACAGCGAGGCCATTGAGGCGTTCGTGTAAGAATACCGGGAGGCCAATCCCATGCCCTGCGCCAGCCTGGATGACGTGCTTGATCACATTGATGATGCGGTAGGCCTGGGCAGCGTGGACAACGTCGGTATTGGTTCGGGCTTCGAGGGGAGGGGGATTCCCTGCCTGTCGGACTGAAGGATATGTCTGGTTGCCCCAAGCTGATTGCCGGCCTGCGCACTCGCGGCTATGGCGACGAGGATATTCGCAAGATCATGGGCGGGAACCTGATGCGAGTCTGGCGCATGGCGGAAGATTACGCCGACGGTATCAGGGCAATTCCGAATTGACCTGATTGCGCCGGGGGAACAGTCTGGAGACTGGCTCTCTAGATTGGCAGAAGCGTATGAGAATAGGGATGTTTACGCGCGCCGCGATGCTGGCCTTCGGGCTGTTGGTGGGTACCTCGGTAATGGCGCAGGGCCGGGTGGATTACCTGGAAAATTGCTCTGCATGTCATGGACGATTCGCTGCCGGAGATGGTCCACTCACCGGGGTGCTTTTGGTGCCCGTTCCAGACTTGCGCCGTCTATCGACATTGTCAGGCGGCAGTTTTCCTGCAGACTACGTGTACCAGGTCATTGATGGCCGCAAGCAATTCTTAAGTCATGGCGACCGGTTCATGCCGGTATGGGGCAGTGAGTTTTGGTTGCAGGCAGGGGCCGATGAGCAGGCCGAGGCCGCAGTTCGTAAGCGTATCCTGAACCTGTTGGATTACCTGGTCTCAATCCAGCTGACGGAATGAGTGTCGGTCGGCGCCGGGTATTGCATGCTCATGTGGTGATGGGCGGGTGCCCGGGAATTACTGACCAGCCCTTTTAGCGGGTAGGCCGCTGTCCATACCCCAAGAATTACCAGCAAGGTACCGCTCAGTCGCCTGACGTTTCGTGAACGGGTAAACCGTTGCAATGTTCCTGCGGCAGCGCCTGCAGCCACCATGGCGGGCAGGGTGCCCATGCCAAAGGCCAGCATCAGCAAACCGCCTTCGGTGACTTGCCCGGTACCAGCGGCGGCCAGCAGCATGGTGTATGTCAGCCCGCAGGGCAACCATCCCCACAGGGCTCCCAGGCCCAGCATGCCGGCAGCGCTGCGCGAGGAAAGCAGACGCCTCGCGGTGGGCGAAAGCAGTGCCCAGACTCGGGATCCGGCTGTTTCCAGCAGGCTGGGGAGACGCCAGCCCAGGGCAATATTTAGTCCAATGAGGATCAGGATTACCCCGGTCAGGCCGCGGGTGATCATGCTCCACAATGGCAGGTCTATGGCGCTACCCAGGGCAAAAGACGCGCCTCCGGCCAGCGCGCCGGCCAGACCATAGCTGCCGATGCGTCCCAGGTTGTACAGCAAGGCCCAGGATAGCTTGCGAGTATCCTGGCCGGCGCCGATGGCGCCGGCTATACCTCCACACATACCCATGCAATGTACGCTGCCAAGCAATCCCGCCAGCAAGGCGCCCGCCATCGTGGTGATTTCATTCATTCGCGTTTCCTGTCTTCATCCATGGCAGACAGTTCGGGGTTGGGGCGAGTGTCGTCATCCAGCAAGATCTTCCAGGCAGGGCTTTCCAGGTCTTCGAACTGGTCGTTGCGTACCGCCCAGAAGAAGGCGGCAATTCCGATGATCAGCAGCACAAGGCTAAGGGGGATCAGGACCAGCAGTATGCTCATTCCATGGCCTCACTGGTTTGGCCGCCGGGTTTGCCGGACACCCTGCTCACCCTGAGTGCGTTCAGGACAACCAGCAGGGAACTGGCGGACATGCCCAGGGCAGCCATCCAGGGCTGAACCAACCCGGCTGCAGCCAGGGGCAGGGCCGCAAGGTTGTAGCTTATCGCCCAGGCCAGGTTCTGGCGAATAATGGTCATGGTCCGACGAACGGTGTTCATTGCCAGCAACACGGGCCACAGACTGTCGGCAAGGAGAATGCTGTCAGCGGTGCTCTGGGCCAGGGCGGCGCCGGAACCCAGGGCCACCGAGACATCAGCGCCGGCAAGCACCGGGGCGTCATTGATTCCGTCGCCCACCATCATGACCCGGTCGCCCTGTTGCTGACGCAGACGAAGCAAATCAAGCTTCGCCTCGGGTGTCATGTTGGCGTGAACCCGGGTAATCCCAAGCTCACTGGCCAGGCCATCCGCAGCGCTCTGTCGGTCACCGGTTGCCAATTCGATTTCCATGCCAATGGCGCGCAGTGCCTGGATAACCTGCGCGGCTTCGGGTCTGGCCTTGTCATGCAGGGCGATACTGGCCATGGGGCCGCTTTCGTCACCTAGCACTATCCCGCCATCGCCTGGCATCCATTCAGGGCGGGTCCGTCCGGGATGCAGCTCGGCAACGAAATCCGGATGACCGATCCGCAGGGTGTGTTCGTTGACCTGTCCCTGGACGCCGCGACCGGTAACGATCCGTAGGTTGCTTGCAGGGTGCTTGATGTCGATATTCTCAAAAGCCGAAGCAATGGGGTGAGCGCTCTCGTGTTCCAGCGCGGCAGCCAGTGTCAACGCCTGCTCACGATCCAGGCCGGGGCGGGTATGCACCTGGCCAATGCTGGGCAATCCGTTGGTCAGGGTTCCTGTCTTGTCGAAGATCACCCGGTTGCATTGGGCCATGGCCTCCACAGTATGGGAGCGGGTGACCAGTACCCCGTTCCTGGCCAGGTGACTGGTTGCCGCGGTCAGCACGGTAGGCGTGGCCAGAGACAGGGCGCAGGGACAGGTGATCACCAGAACGGACAGGGTGATGGGCAAGGCCAGTTCCGGCGCCCGCAGGAACCAGAACGCCGCCACCAGGCAGGCCACCACCAGCACAATCACTACGAACCAGGCGGCCACCGTGTTGGCCGCGCGGGCCAGCTGTGGGCGCTCTGCCTGGGCGCGTTCGAGCAGACGGGTAATTCCCGCGATTACCGTGTCCTGGCCCACGGCGCTGACTCGAACTCGCAAGGGGTCGGTAACATTCGTACTGCCACCCAACACCGGGTCCTGGATGCCGCGGGCTCGTAACGTGGACTCGCCGCTGATCAGGGACTCGTCCACGCCGCTGTTTCCCTGGATGACGATGCCATCGCAGGGGAACGAATCGCCGGGCCTGACCAGCACGGTGTCGCCTATGTGCAATTCGTTGACGCCAATTCTCTCGGTCGCCTCGCCGGTCACCCGCAAAGCGGTGCGCGGAACTGTCCTGGCCAGCGCATCGGCAGTGTCCCCGGCACGGTGTCGCGCCATCATTTCCAGGTAACGCCCCAGGGACAGGAAGAACACGAACATGGTCACCGAGTCGAAATAGACCTCGCCACTGCCGCTGAGGCTGTTCCATACGCTCGCCAGATAGGCCACGGCAATCGCCAGGCTTACCGGCACGTCCATACCGGGCCGGCGGCCGCGAAGGTCCAGCAGGGCCCCCTTGAAAAACGGGGCGCCTGCGTAAAAGGCCACGGGTGTAGCGACCAACAGGCTTACCAGGCGCAGGAACTCGCGAATCCAGGGATCCATGCCCTGGAAGGCGCCGGCGTACAACGAGACCGCAAAGGTCATCACCTGCATCATGCCGAGTCCGGCCACCGCCAGTCTGCGTAATGCCTGATGCCGTTCTCCGCGCTGGGCTTTTTCCCAGTCCCCTGAGCCGGCGGCGTGAGGTCGGTAACCCAGCCACGCGATGCGGGCAAAAATATGTGCCGGGCTGGTCAGGGCGGGATCGAAGCGCACCAGGGCGCGACCAGTGGAGGGGTTGATCTCGGCGCTGTGGACTCCGTTTAGTCCAAGCAGCGTGCGCTCGATAAGCCAGCTACAGGCCGCGCAGCGCAATCCTTCAACCAGTATTGACGCTTCATCCAGCCCGCCGGGAAGACTCACCACAAAAGTGGTTCGCAGTTGCTCCCGGTCATATACCGCCCAGCTGTCTTCCAGTTCCTCGGGTCGCGGACCGGGCTGATCCCGAAAACGGTAGAACTCTTCCAGGCTGGCATCGGAAATCAGCTGGGCAACCGCCTGGCAGCCACGGCAACACATGGGCTGCTCCACCCCGGACACACTTGCAAACAACGGTGTCCCCGTGGGCAGGGCTTCGCCGCAATGGAAGCAGGGATCGCCGGGCGAGTAACGCGTCCCGGTGGCTCCCGGCTCATGGTTGTCTGGGCCGGACTGCATGGATTATGAATGGCCTCGTTGTCAGTTCTGGCTGCGGGGCCCGAGCATCACGATGGTGGAGTCGGCATGCATTTGACCGGAAAGTCGCCACTTTCCGTCCGCCGGTTCCAGTTGCACATAGTAGCGGGCCTGGCGGATCGGCAGTACGCCCACGTACACGTCGCCCTCGGCCAGCAGGATGATTCGCTGGTCTCGTTCCGACAGGGTGGGGTGCGAGAGTTTCAGCACCAGGTTCTCCGGCGCCTGTTCCAGGCTGCCGGTCAGAGTCAGGGTCAGCACCGGGGCCTCTCCCGCGCCCACGGTCAGTCCCGCTTCCAGGTTCAGTGCCCGGGCTTGTTCATCCAGTTCATAGCTTTTCCGCGTGGCCAGGCCAATCTTCTTGTAGTCGTCCACTACCAGTGCCGGCGGGGCGGAGGCGGCCAGGTAAACCGTGTAAAGACTTGCGCACACCGCGACGGCCGGTAGTGCGATCAGAAACCAGGGCCAGAACTGGCGGTACCAGGGCTGTAAGTCGTTTGACATGTAATTCTCGGAAGCTAGCGGCTAGGGGCCGGGCCGATAAAGCGTGCAGGTTCCACGATTTTCAGATCAGCCTGGTCCAATGCCTGGAGTGTCAGGGTTATTGTAGCGCCGGATTCGTTCATGCCGTTCTCCGGTACCCTTACCCGGGCGGCCAGAGTGGCCACCTCGCCCGACTCTACCAGGATCTCTTTATCATCCAGGTCCAGGTGTATTCCCGCCAGGCCGCTGACTTCCAGCGAATAGCGGTGGGCCCTGGTATCCATGTTCATCACTTTCAATGTGTAGACGTTCTCTATAAGTCCTTGGTTGGTCATACGATACAGTGCGTTGCGGTCGCGAATAATGTCCAGGAGCAAGGGCGTACGATTACTGATGGCATAGCCGAAACCCACCAGCAGCGCCAGCAGCAGGCTTGCGTAGATCAACACCCTGGGGCGTAACACCTTGGTGCGCTTGTTCTCCAGCGCATTTTCGGTGGTGTAGCGAACCAGGCCCCGGGGATAGCCAACCTTGTCCATGACCTGGTCACAGGCATCAATGCAGGCAGCACAGGCGATGCAATCAATTTGCAAGCCGTCACGGATATCGATTCCCGTGGGACATACCTGCACGCACAGGGTGCAGTCTATGCAGTCACCCAGCCCCTTGGCCGTGTAGTCGGTGCCGCGCTTGCGACTGCCCCGGGTTTCACCCCGTTGCGTGTCATACGAGATAACCAGCGTGTCCCGGTCGAACATCGCGCTCTGGAAGCGCGCATAGGGGCACATGTATTTGCATACCTGCTCGCGCATGTAACCGGCGTTGCCGTAGGTGGCAAAGCTGTAAAAAATAATCCAGAAGGTTTCCCAGGGACCCAGTTCCAGTGTCATCAATCGGGCGCCCAGTTCGGTGACCGGGGTGAAGAAACCGACAAAGGTGAAGCCGGTCCAGGCGGAGAAGGTGATCCACAGGAACTGCTTACTGGTCTTGCGCAGAATCTTTTCACGTCCCCAGGGGGCCTTATCCAGTTTCATACGCTGGCGGCGGTCACCCTCTGTCCAGTGTTCCATCCACAGGAAGACTTCGGTCCATACCGTCTGGGGGCAGGCATATCCGCACCACAGGCGTCCGGCCAGGGCGGTGACGAAGAACAGTGATACCGCCGCGATGATCAACAGGCCCGCCATCAGGTAAAAGTCCTGTGGCCAGAATGTCAGGTTGAAGATGTGAAATTTTCTGGCCGGAAGGTCGAACAGCAGGGCTTGCCGGTCTCCCCAGTTAACCCAGGGCAGCACGTAGTACAACCCGAGCAAGGCAAAGACCGCCAGGGTACGCAGTCTCTGGAATCTTCCCTTTATTTCCCTGGGATAGATTTTTTGGCGAGCTTCGTAATAACTGGTTGCACCCTGGGGTGCGGCGTCAGTTTTCATCCTTGATGTTTCCTAGTCCCTCGTGAGAGGTGTGCCGCTGCGTGTCAGGAATATGCTCAGTGCGCTGGAAAAAGCGGCGATTCCCCAGAAAAAGAAAAATCCCAGGGCATAGCCTGTCATCCTGCTCAGGTCCCAGCTTGGAAAGGTTGCGTCCTGCAGCACCAGCGGGTCTATGAATGCAAAGAAAAGCATGGTGGCCACCGATCCGGTCAGGAACGATGGCCACGCGACAGCAGCTATATCCTGGGCTCGCTGGCTCCAGGGCTTGCCAGTGGGTTCGAGCTCCGGATTGTCATTACTCGGAGTCTGACCCACGCTCGCCTCCCCCGGACAGGCTGTAAACATAGGCTGCCAGGACATGTGCACGATCTTCTCCAAGAATTTCTCCCTGGGCCGGCATACGGTTGTTCAAGCCGTTGGTGATGGTCTGTGCGATGCCCTCTCTTGAGCCAGAATGAAGCCAGGTGTCATTGGTCAGGTTTGGAGCGCCCAGCGCCTGGTTGCCCTTGCCCTGGGGCCCGTGACAGGCGGCGCAGAACATGGCGAACTTCTGGGCGCCTTCAGCGGCCAGGGTCGCATCGTGTTCGCGACCATTCATGCTGAGTACATATTCCGTGGCCTGGGCGACCCCTTCCTCACCCAGGGCAGGGCCCCAGGCAGGCATGACGCCATTGCGACCCATGATGATGGAGA
Source organism: Gammaproteobacteria bacterium (assembly GCA_041571575.1). GTDB lineage: Bacteria > Pseudomonadota > Gammaproteobacteria > Steroidobacterales > BM003 > CAKZML01. The sequence continues at coordinate 20,966 of JBFFTZ010000003.1, forward strand.
GCTTGATGGTGGAAGGATCGCCGCCATACAGCCAATCGCCGTCGGTGAGGTTCGGGAAGCTGCGAGCGCCGCGTCCGTCAGAACCGTGGCACATGGCGCAGTTGTTTACGAACAGGTTCCTGCCGGCGCGCAGTGCATCGGGATCCCTGGAAAGCTCCTCGATGTCGGTGGCGGCAAACTTGGCGAACAGCGCACCGTAGCGCTCTTCTGCTGCGGCAATCTCCGCATCGTATTGGCCCGCAGCGGTCCAGCCCGAGGTGCCCTTGAACAGCCCCATGCCCGGGAAGACGATTAAATAGGCCACCGCGAAGGCGATGCTCAGGTAGAACGTCCACAGCCACCAGCGCGGCAGGGGATTGTTATATTCCTTCAGGTCGCCATCCCACACGTGTCCGGTGGTGTCTTCCTCACCGGGTGCTTTCTTGCTGGTCCAGCGAATTAGCCACAGACAGCCAAGGATATTGACGACGGTAATGATGCTGATAAACCAGCCCCAGAAGTTACTCATTTGGCTAAGCCCCCTGTTCCGGTTTCTTGTTCTTCATCTTCGAGCGGCAGCATCGCTGCTTCGTCGAAGTCAGGTTTACGTTTAGAGCTCCATGCCCACACGACGATGCCCAGGAAGAGCAAGATCAATACTGCGGTCATAAGTCCGCGGAAAGTATTCATGTCCATGACGAATTACCTCGTGCCGCGGATTGATGTGCCCAAGCCCTGCAAGTAGGCGATAAGCGCCTGCATTTCGGTCTTGCCATCCACCTGTCCGGCTGCGGCAGCGATCTCCTCATCGCTGTACGGAACACCCAAGGTCTGCATGGCGCGCATTTTGTCAGCAGTCTTCTTGGAGTTGATAGTGGCCTCGGCCAGCCACGAATAGCTGGGCATGTTGGACTCGGGAACCACATCGCGGGGATTCATCAGGTGTACGCGATGCCATTCGTCGGAATAGCGGCCGCCTACCCGGGCAAGGTCGGGTCCGGTGCGCTTTGATCCGAACTGGAAGGGATGGTCGTACACCGATTCCCCGGCCAGGGAGTAATGCCCATAGCGTTCTGTTTCTGAACGGAAGGGACGAATCATCTGGGAATGGCAGCCGTAACAACCCTCCCTGATGAAGATGTCGCGTCCTTCGAGTTCCAGTGCGCTATAGGGTGTGACACCCGGAGCGGGTTCATTAATCTCCGCGGAGAAAAACAGGGGGACGATCTCGACCAGTCCGCCAAAGCTGATAACGATTGCTACCAGGACGCCGAGGAGACCGACATTTTTTTCTACTACTTCATGTGAATGTGCCATGTCTGATCATCTCCTCAGGCAGATTGCGGGACGGGCTGGGCCTGCACAGACTCGCCCGAACCGATGGTCTTGAAGACGTTGTAGGCCATGATGAGCATGCCCACCAGGAACATCACGCCACCGAGAAAACGCACGGTGTAGAAAGGATAGGTCTGCTTGATGCTTTCCATGAACGAATAGGTCAGGGTGCCGTCGGCATTGACCGCGCGCCACATCAGACCCTGCATGACACCGGCCATCCACATGGCGGCGATGTACAGCACGATGCCGATGGTGGCGATCCAGAAGTGAATATCAATCAGGCGGACGCTGTACATGCGCTCCTTGCCCCACAACTTGGGCACCAGGGCGTACACGCAACCCATGGTGATCATGGCTACCCATCCCAGGGCTCCGGAGTGAACGTGCCCGATGGTCCAGTCAGTGTAGTGAGACAGGGCGTTCACTGTCTTGATGGACATCATCGGGCCTTCGAAGGTGGACATGCCGTAGAACGACAGGGAAACGATCATGAATTTCAGGATCGGATCCGTGCGTAACTTATGCCAGGCACCTGAAAGGGTCATCATGCCGTTGATCATGCCGCCCCAGGAAGGCGCCAGCAGGATCAGCGAGAAAACCATGCCCAGCGACTGCGCCCAA
>JBFFTZ010000004.1:0-21201 GCA_041571575.1 Gammaproteobacteria bacterium
CGAGGAACGCCCACTGTCTCAAGTATTCAAGCAACCCACCCTGATCATCGCGGTTATGTCGGCGGCGGTGGGATACGGGGTCATGAACCTGGTAATGACAGCCACCCCGATCAGCATGCACGTGATGCACGGGCATTCGATTGACGATACCGCCATGGTCATCCAGTCTCATGTGCTCGCCATGTACCTGCCCTCCCTGGGCAGCGGCCTGCTGATTGGCTGGTTGGGTATTCCAGCGGTAATGGCTATGGGAGTGCTGCTACTGGGGGCCACGGTAATCGCAGGTCTGTCCGGTCACGAGATACACAGTTACTGGCTGGCGCTGGTCAGCCTGGGGGTCGGCTGGAACCTGTTGTTCGTATCCGGCACGACCCTGCTGACCCGGCATTACCGGGCCAGCGAGCGCTTCAAGGTCCAGGCGGCCAACGACGTGACGGTGTTCGGTGCATCCGCCCTGGGTTCATTGCTGGCAGGCCGCATCGTCTTTCTAATGGGTTGGGAAACCCTGATGTACACCTGCCTTCCATTGCTTGCGGTCATGAGCCTGGCCATCATCAGATTGGCCAGGCTGCCAAAGACCGCCACTACCTAGGCAGGCGACAAACATCCGATCATGCCTGGCGGCGTTTCACCATCCAGATAAACCAACCGATGAACGCGGCGAAGGCCACGGCCCCGCCCAGCGCAATGCCTAGCTCCGACCCCAACCAGGAGGTACCCACTCCCTCGGGCTTGCTGCCGTAAATAAACGCCACGGCCGCGATACCCACACCCAGCAGGCCCTCGCCACCGACAAATCCGCTACCCAGCAGGATGCCTCGTTCACGGCGATCGGTGACCTCCTCCTCCGAGCGGGCTCTTCTTTCAAACCAGCCCCGCAGCAGACCACCCAGGAACACGGGCGTCATGGTCGCCACCGGCAGGTACACGCCTACCGCGAAGGGCAGGGAGGGAATCCGCAGCAGCTCGCAAACCAGGGCGATTCCCGCCCCGATACCCACCAGGGTCCAGGGCAGCGACTGGTCCAGCACTCCGTCAATGACAATCTTCATCAGGGTCGCCTGGGGCGCGGGCAACTCCGCGCTGCCGAAGCCGAAGGTCTCCGCCAGCAACATGACCGACAGGCAGACAAAGGTCGCCGAGGTCAGCACACCAATCAGTTCGGCCGTCTGCTGGCGGCGCGGGGTGGCGCCCAGCAGGAAACCGGTTTTCAAATCCTGGGAGGTGTCACCGGCGATGGAGGCGGCGATGGCCACCACGCAACCCACCGTGAGGGCCGCCACCTTGCCGTTGAGATCTGTCCAGCCCATGACCAGGAACACCCCGGCGGTGCCCAGCAAGGTGGCAATGGTCATGCCACTGGTGGGATTAGAGGTCACCCCTACCAGGCCCACGATGCGTGAGGCCACGGTGACAAACAAAAAGGCGAAAAGTACGACGCAGAATGCCGCCAACATGCGCGGGAACAATCCGCCCAGCACCGGGAAGGCGATACTCGGAACCGCCAGCACCAGGAACAACACCAGGATCGCGATACCGACGAAGCGCAGGGGCAAATCTGAATCAGTGCGGGCGAGTTTCACCGGACCACCGGCGCCTGCCTGGGCGCTGATCTGGGCCGCACCAATCTTGATGCTCTGGACCATCACAGGCAGCGATCGGATCAAGGTAATAATGCCTGCCGTGGCCACCGCACCGGCACCGATATAGCGCACATAGCGGGTCCAGATCAGGCTAGGAGACATATCCGTAATCAGCAACTGGGTTTCCGGGAACAGGGGCAGCATGCGGCCCTCTCCCCAGTAAGCGATGGCAGGAATAATTCCCAGCCAGGCCAGCAGACCGCCGCCCACCATGATGGCCGCCACCCTGGGACCCAGGATATAACCCACGCCAAACAGCGCCGGTGACAGATCCATGCCCAACTCGCCCTTTTTAAGGAAGGGGATCTTGGCGTGCACATCATCCGGGATGGCCCGCAACCAGGAAGTGAGGAACTTGAATGCCGCGCCACCTGCCAGGCCGTAGAACACGTAGCGGGCCTTGCTGCCGCCGACCTCATTGGCTACCAGCACCTCGGCGCAGGCGGTCCCCTCGGGGTAGGGCAGATTGCCGTGTTCACGTTGAATCAGAAAACGACGCAGGGGAATCATGAACAGGATGCCCAGCAGACCGCCTGTCATGGCCAGCACGGTCATCTGCAACAGGCCCGGCGCAACGCCCCACATGAACAAGGCGGGCAGCGTGAAGATCACGCCACTGGCCACCGAGGAGGATGCGGAACCGGTGGTCTGGGCCAGGTTGGCCTCCAGGATGCTGCCACGCCGACCCGCCGACTCCATGGCCCGGAACACCGCCACTGTCATCACGGCAACCGGGATGGAAGTGCTGATCGTGAGCCCCGCTCGCAAACCCAGGTAGGCGTTTGCTGCCCCGAAAATAATCCCGAACAGAATGCCAAGCACTACAGCCTTGATAGTGAATTCAGGCAGGGTGTCCGCCTCGCTATTCACATAGGGCTGGTAGACCTCGCCTTCTTTCAATGGTCTGTACGCAGACTCGCTCAAACCGGCCTTGTTTTCGTGCATCCTTCTTTCTCCAGGGCAATCTTGATCAGCGAGTGTACCAGACCATCGCCCTCTCTCCGTCTGACGCGCTTCTCGGCTATCATTGCCCTCCATGATCAATCCTTTGCAAAAACTGGCCGGCGCGCTTTCCTCAGAGCAAAGACGGGGCGACATTCGCGGGGGCCTGCAGGCCGCTGCCTTGTCCCTGCCCCTGGCCCTGGCATTCGGGCTGCTTTCCGGCGCGGGTCCCGTGGCCGGTTTCTATGGCGCGATTTGCGTGGGGTTTCTTGCCGCTATCGTGGGCGGCACCCAGGCCCAGATTTCCGGCCCCACGGGTCCCACGGCCCTGGTGCTGGCCGCGGTCTTCGCCAGTTTCCCGGGTCAGCCAGAGAAAGTATTCACCGTGGTCATGCTGGCGGGAGTCGCGCAGATCTTTTTCGGCGCCTCGGGACTGGGCAAATACACCTACCTGCTGCCCTACCCGGTGATCTCTGGCTGGGCCAGCGGTATCGGCACCGTGATTATCATTATGCAGTTGGCGCCCCTGCTGGGACTGGATCCCATGTCTCACCCCACCCAGGCGCTGATGCACTTGTCCCGGGACCTGGCGCATTTCAACCCGGACGCCCTGACACTGGGCCTGCTGTCCCTGGCACTGACCATGGCGGTACCCACCCGCCTCCGACACCTGCTGCCGCCCTACCTGGTGGCCTTGTTGCTGGGAACCCTGGCCGGCACCCTGGTGTTCACCTCTGCGCCTACCCTGGGGGCCATCGACTCGGTGCTGCCCACCTTGCAAAAATTCACCATGAGCCAGGGCGACATGAACACCATGTTGTTTGCCGCATTAAGTATCGCCCTGCTGGGCAGCATTGATTCCCTGCTCGCCTCCATGGCGGCGGACTCCAAGACTCACAGCTATCACAACTCGGATCGAGAATTGATGGGCCAGGGTCTGGGGAACCTGGTAGCCGGCCTCTTCGGCGCCGTACCCGGCGCCGGCGCAACCGTGCGCACCATGACCAATATTCACTGGGGCGGCAGAACCCGGCTGTCAGGCATGGTCTGCTCGGGGACCCTGTTGCTGACCCTGGTGGTGTTCAGCCTGCTGCTGGAACGCATCCCCATCGCGGTGCTCTCGGGCATCCTGATCAAGGTCGCCCTGGACATCATCGACTGGCGTTACCTGCGACGCTTTCGTACAGCCCCTCGTACCGGCCTGACACTGATGTTCACCGTGATGGGCCTGACCGTGGTGTTTAACCTGGTACTGGCCGTCGCGGTGGGCGTCATCGCCGCCAGCCTGCTTTTCGTGAAGCGCATGGCCGATGTGGAACTGGAAGGCATCAAGTCCTTTGATGATACCGCCGGGGCAGATTCCCTGGACGAAGACGAAGCCGCAGCCATGGACCGGCTGGGACGCAAGTGCCTGACGATCCGACTATCCGGCCCCATGAGTTTTGGTGCCGCCAACCGACTGGACAGGCGACTTGCCGGTTACGAGCGCTACCAGGTGCTCATCCTTGATCTTCGCGATGTCCCCAGCACCGACTCCAGCGCGGTCATGGCCCTGGAGAACATCATTAGCAATGCACTGGGTGATCGGCACAGGGTCATCGTGGTGGGACTGAATACCAACGTGGCCCGCAGCTTCGTCAGGCTGGGAGTCATGGACTTGATCCGCGAGACCGAGCGCTTCCACACCCTGTTGGAAGCGCTGGATTATGCCGCCACCCTGCTCGAGCCCCGCTCACCGGACCAGGGCAAACAACAAGACTAGACTATCCATGCTCCAGCCCATTCACAGCCGGTGCTATGCTTCTCCGACCCCATTTCGAAGGACAAGAAAACCCCATGCAGGACATTGAACAGGAACTGGCCAGGCTGGAGCCCATTGCGCGTCAGCTTGAACCCGATCTGCGGCAGCGGACGATACACAACCAGCAGGTCATGGACTACGCAAATGACTTCCTGCGGCGGCTACCCGACCTGAAAACCTTTCAACCCGATGGCGGGGCAAACTTGTTACAGGGCATGCCGGTAAGCGAGCAGCCTTACTCCATGGAACAGGTCCTGGAGACCCTGGCGGGAGATGTGGATTACGACGGAATCAATCCCGCTTCAGGAGGACACCTGGGTTATATCCCGGGGGGTGGCCAGTACTACGCAGCGCTGGGCGATTATCTTGCTGACGTGTTCAACCGCTATGCCGGTGTGTCCTACGCCTCACCCGGCGCCGTAAACCTGGAGAAGTCGCTGATCCGCTGGATGGGAGACCTGGTGGGCTACCCGGCCGGTGCGGCAGGTGACCTGACCTCCGGCGGCAGCATCGCCAATTTAATGGGCGTCGTGGCCGCAAGAGACGCCGCCGAACTCGGGGGAAGCCAGCTGAAGAACAGCCCCATCTACCTGACCGAACAAGTGCATCACTGCGTCGACAAGGCGATTCGCATCGCCGGGCTGGGCGAGTGCCCCAGGCGCGTCATCCCCATGGATGCCGGCTATCGGATGGACGCCGAGGCGCTGGCCGCATCCATCCAGAAAGACAAGTCCGCGGGCTATAGACCATGGCTTATCGTGGCCTCCGCCGGCACCACCGATACCGGTTCGGTGGACCCCTTGCAGACCATTGCCGACATCGCTGCCTTTCACGGCATCTGGTTTCACGTGGACGCCGCCTACGGCGGCTTCTTCATGCTCTCGGACAGAGCCCGGGATGTGCTCAACGGAATTCAACACAGTGACTCGGTGGTGATCGACCCCCACAAGGGACTGTTCCTGCCCTATGGCTCGGGCGCCATCCTGGTCCGGGACGGCGCGAGCCTGCACAAGGCCCATTACTACGATGCCCACTATATGCAGGACGCGAAGTCCAACCAGCAGGCCTTGTCCCCCGCCGACCTGTCGCCGGAACTGAGCCGGCCCTTCCGGGGATTGCGCATGTGGTTGCCGTTGATGCTCTGTGGACTGGCGCCTTTTCGGGCCGCCCTGGATGAAAAACTGCTGCTGGCGAAATACTTCCACCACAAGCTCTCCGCCCTGCCCGGCTGGGAAGTAGGCCCCGAGCCTGACCTGTCGGTGGTGACCTATCGCTACCTGCCGGAAACCGGGGACGCCGATGAATTCAACCAGCGCTTGATCAAGGCCATCCACGACGACGGTCGCGTATTCGTCAGCTCCACAGTGCTCAACGGAACCTTCGTGCTACGCCTGGCGGTACTGCATTTTCGCAGTCACCGCCAGCAAGTGGACTTGCTGCTGGAGTTGCTGAACTTTCACGCCACAAGACTCTCCAAGCGCTGAACACCCGCTCGATGAAGTGGTAATGTAGTCCCTTCAAGGGAAGGAGATGATATGCGAGTTGCCATATTCGGAGGCACAGGCTTTGTCGGTAGCTACCTGCTGGATGCCCTGCTCGAGGCCGGCCATGAACCGACAGTACTGGTCCGCCCCGGGAGCGAGGGAAAGGTCCGATCCGCCGAGCGCTGCCGCCTGGTGGCGGGGGACATTGGATCGGACGCGGCGATAAGAGCCGCCCTGGAATCCTGCGAAGCTGCCATTTATAACATTGGTATTCTCCGGGCGTTTCCCAGCCAGGGCATCACCTTTGAGGAACTTCAATTCAACGGCTTGGTGCGTGTTGTGGAGGCGGCGAAGGACGTGGGTGTCGGCCGGCTACTGCTGATGAGCGCCAATGGCGTCAAGCCCGGCGGTACCGACTACCAGGACACGAAATACAGAGCCGAACAGTACGCCATGCAAAGCCCTCTTGATATCACCGTGTTCAGGCCGTCTGTGATTTTTGGCGATCCGAGGGGAACCATGGAATTTGCCACCCAGTTGCATAATGACATGGTCGCCATGCCGCTGCCGGCGGTAGGATTTTTCAGTGGTCTGCGGCCCGGGGAGGGGGAAATTCTGATGTCGCCGGTGCATATCCTGGATGTTGCGCAAGCTTTTGTTCATGCGTTAAAGGACCCTTCAACCATTGGCAAAATTTATTCCCTCGGAGGACCCGAAGTTCTGTCGTGGCAAGAGATGATTCAGCGCATCGCCGCTGCCGTGGGGCGCAAGAAGCGAATACTTCCCATGCCGGTCCAAGTAATGAAAATTGGCGCCACGCTCCTGGATTGGCTGCCATCGTTCCCGGTGACCCGCGACCAGTTGACCATGCTTACGGAGGGCAATACAGCGGACCCGGCGGAAATCGAATCCCTCATCGGTCAGATGCCAAGGCCATTCACGGCCCAGAACCTTTCCTACCTCAGAGGATAACGCGGACCATGGGAGTAATGATCCATCCCGTATTAACGCCAGAGCCCTGAAATATTTTTTAAAGGTATTCGAGCCCGTGTCAGCCCTAAGCACATTCCACCCTGAATCCAACGTCGCCGTCATCGGCGCCAGCGGCGGCATCGGTCAGGCGCTGGTAGATCTTCTCGCCACCGATCTACGCGTCGCATCACTTCAGGCTTTTTGCCGTTCTCCGGATGCCCGGAACCGGGGCCGCGTAAAAATCGGGCAGGTGGATGTGACCGACGAGTCCTCCATTTCTGCGGCAGCGGAAGCCACGGCCGCGTCAGGCCCCGTGGACCTGGTAATCGTCGCCAGCGGCATACTGCATAGGGAACCAGATATTCAGCCAGAAAAAAGCCTCCGGGAGCTGGATTCGCAGAATCTGATGACCGCTTTTTCGATCAATGCCGTTGGTCCGGCCATGGTGGCAAAGTATTTCCTGCCACACATGCGGCGAGACCATAAAACGGTATTTGCCGCACTGTCGGCGCGGGTCGGAAGCATATCCGATAACCGCCTGGGCGGATGGGCTTCCTACCGCTCCTCCAAGGCCGCACTGAATATGCTGCTCAAGACCATCTCCATAGAACATGCGAGACAATCCCCCCGGTCCGTTATTGCCGGGCTGCATCCGGGAACAGTGGCCACAAACCTGTCCAGTCCGTTTACCAGCCGGGTACCTGAGGGTCGGCTATTTACGCCCGCCATGTCTGCTGACTATTTGTTGCGGGTGATTAATACCCTGGAGCCCGCCGACAGTGGTGGACTGTTTGCCTGGAATGGCGAGCGCATCGAGTTTTAGCGGTGCTGCCGGCCATAAAGAGATCCGAGTGATGGGAGGTCGATACTTTCAGATTACTTTTCTACTCCTGGCACTGTTAAAAGGAACCGCCGTCATGGCCATCGAGGAACCCGATTATGAAGTGCTGAGCCGCAGTGACGATTACGAAATTCGCCGCTATTCAGCGTTCAATGTAGCCGAGGTGGAGTTGCCCGCGAGTTCGGGTAATGTGGACAATCAGGCTTTTCGCATACTGGCCGGCTACATATTCGGAAAAAATCGCTCTCGCGCCAGGATTGGGGCCAGCGGTAGTCTGGAATCAAGCACCGACAACGAAAGTATAAAGATGGCGATGACTGCCCCCGTCATGTCAGCAGACAGTGATGCCGGCGACAACAGTGCAGTGATTGCCTTCGTCATGGAGCGAAAGTTCAGCCTTGATGAATTACCAGAACCCATCGACTCAAGGATAAGACTCAGGCGACAGCCGCCCCGAGTAATGGCGGTGCGCGAATACTCCGGCCGCTGGACGCCGGAGAATTTCCAGGAAAATAAGGACTCATTGTTACAAGCCCTTGAGCGGGATGGAGTGAGCACCAGGGGACCGGCGATACTGGCCCGATACAACAGCCCGTTTACGCCCTGGTTTCTGCGTCGCAATGAGGTAATGATCCAGGTCGAGCCTGACTGATCGCCTCGGGCTTTCCTGCATCCGGGGACTGAGGAGCAGCGCAACCACTGTGAAATCAGGCGCAGGGACGTTAACCTCAATTCGATTTTGTTAAATCCCGGTTGCCGCTGGCGGTTACTCCGGCAGCGTATATTCAAGCTCGTAGTTGTGATTCCCGTCTACTACTTCGAGCGTTAAGACGCCTTCGATTCCTGTCAGCGAACCAGTGCCCGATCCAGGCACGACTGAAATAGACAGCACCTGCTGACCGTCGTTCATGGTTCCGGAGTGCTGAAGAACAAAGCTGCCTCGCTTTCCATCCAGGGTGCCCGAGACACGTTCGATGGCAACATAGCCGGCGGAACCCTTGGTGGGCGTCAGAGCAGTAAGCATCTGGCCGCTGCTTGTACCAACGATGTCGCCAGTGAATTGCTTTGCCAAGGTCATACGACCCAGACTTACGCCGTCCAGGGAAACTGGTTTTGACTGGGGTTTGAGTTCAACCGTAAAAGAACCTCTTGCTAAGGCTGGCATCGGTTCAAATCCTTTGGCAGTGATGATTGTGTTATGCCTTTTTTTCTTCGGCTTTTTTAACACGGATCTTGTTATTGGCTACCGTCTTGTTATTCAGACTTTTCATCGCGGCCTTGGCATCTCCCGGCCTTGGCATTTCAACGAAAGCGAATCCCTTGGATTCGCCGGTGATCTTATCCAGAACCAGGTTACACGATTGCACAACACCATAGTCGCTGAAGAGATCTTTCAGTTCTTCTTCGGTGGTGCTGCGATCAAGATTACGAATTAATAATTTCATAGGTTAGCAAGCCATAAGGTTTCTAGTGGGCCCGCAAAGCTTCAAGTTTCGCGAGCAGTTCAAACACAGCGAAAATCGATTCGCATTCGCTATTTTTTAATACCCGCCGACTACAAAGCAGGCTTTACGACCATGGTCTCGATAAGACTGACGCGATCTTCTTTCAGATTTCTATGCAGGCTACAGGCCTTGGTCTGAATGTCCTCGCCCACTAGGTACACGCCCAGAACCGGTTAATCCGGCTGGATTTCTCCGGGTGTCTACAACCGCTCCAACACCGCATCTGCCGCCTGCACGGTGCTCGCCGGTGTGGCGCTGCCACGCACCAGGTCCGGGGTGAGCACGCCGTCTTTCACCGCAGAAGCCACCGCTGCCTCAATTGCCGCAGCCTCCTCTTCCAGTCCGAAGGACAAGCGCAACATCAGCGCAGTGCTAAGTATAGTGGCATAGGGGTTCGCGATACCCCGTCCTGCGATATCCGGGGCCGAGCCATGAATGGGCTCGTAAAGCCCGAAGGGCAGTCCGTCTCCGGCCTCGCCCAGGGATGCCGAGGGCAACATACCCAGGGAACCGGCAAGCATGGAAGCCTCGTCAGTGAGGATATCTCCAAACATGTTCTCGGTGACCATCACATCGAAGTCCGCTGGACGATTGATCAGGTACATGGCTGCCGCGTCCACCAGGATGTGCTCCACGTCCAGCTCGGGGAATTCGTTGGTGTATATCCGTTGGGCTGTTGACCGCCACAGGCGCGAGGTCTCCAGCACGTTGGCCTTGTCGACGGACACAAGTTTACGACGACGCCCCATGGCCAGCTTGCCCGCCAGTCGCAGCACCCGTTCGATCTCCCCAACGGTATAGCGACACACATCGGTGGCGGAATTCTCGTCGCGAAGTTTGTCGCCAAAATAAATGCCGCCGGTAAGCTCCCGCACCACCAGCAAGTCCACGTCCTTCAGGTATTCCTCCTTGATGGGGGAATACTTCAGCACGTGGGGATCGGGTTTTACGGGACGCAGGTTGGCAAACAGCCCGAATTCCTTGCGCAGGGCCAGCAGTCCCTGCTCGGGACGCACCGTGGCATCAGGGTCCGACCACTTGGGGCCTCCCACGGCGCCCAGCAGGATGGCACGAGAGTTCCGGCAAAGCTCAATGGTCTCGAAGGGCAACGCATCGCCCTCGGCATCAATCGCCGCCCCGCCAATCAGACCATGACCCAGGCTCAGCAGGTGGCCATAGCGCTTGGCCACTGCCTGCAATACACGGCAGGCCTCCTGGGTGATCTCCGGTCCAATACCATCTCCTGCCAGTACGGCAATCTGCAGCTTCATTTGCGTCCCTTCTCAAACGCCGAAATCTGTTTTTCCTTCCCCATCAGGAAGCCCAGTTGGTCAGTGCCGTGCACCAGGCAATACTGGGCAAACGGTTCGACCTCAAAATGCAGGCTCGGACCATCGTCCACGCTCAGGGTCGCCATCTCCACGTCCACCCGCACCCGGGCGCCCGGGTGATCCAGCAACCAGTCATGGGTCGGCTTGTCGACAACGATGGGCAGCAAACCATTCTTCAAGGCATTGCTGCGAAAAATGTCTGCGAAGCGCGTGCTGATCACCGCATCGATGCCAAAGTCCTTCAATGCCCAGGGCGCATGTTCACGGGAAGATCCGCAACCAAAGTTATCCCCGGTCACCAGCACCCGGGCGTCCCGGTATTCCGGCTGGTTCAGCACGAAGTCGGCGTTCTCTGTCCCGTCGGCCGCGAAACGCCAATCGTGGAACAGGCCCTCGGAAATACCCTCCCTGGACGTGGTGGTCAGGTAACGGGCAGGAATAATCTGGTCGGTGTCGATATCCGTCCGGGGCAGTACCGCTGTGTGCGACACGATCTGTTTTAATGCTTGCATTGCGATGGCTCCCTCAGGCTGCGCCGTCAATCAGGAAACTGCGGGGATCCGCCACCGCGCCAGCGATGGCCGAGGCGGCAGCGGTCACCGGGCTGACCAGGAGCGTCCTGGCCCCGGGTCCCTGGCGGCCCTCGAAATTCCGGTTACTGGTACTGACCACGTATTGACCGGGGGCAGCGATATCCCCATTCATACCCAGGCACATGGAACAACCCGCCTCATGCCACTCGGCACCGGCGTCTGTGAATATCCGGTCCAATCCCAGTTCCTCGGCGGCGAGTTTAATCTTGTTCGAACCAGGCACTACCAGCATGCGCACGCCGGATTTCACCTTGCGTCCTTTCATAATCTCGGCGGCCGCCTGCAGGTCTCCCAGGCGGGAGTTGGTGCAACTGCCGACGAATACGACATCTACCGGTTGTCCATACAAGGATCGGCCGGGTTTCAAACCCATGTACTCCAGCGCCTTCCTGGACGCCTCGCCCACCGGTTCGGGAATTTCCCTTCGTATCCCGATGCCGGCGCCGGGGTTGGTGCCGAAAGTGATCATCGGCGGAATCTCCGCTGCATCAATGAGCACCTCCCTATCGAAACGGGCATCCGGATCACTGGTCAGTGCTTTCCACTGCTCCACCGCATTGTCCCAGTCGGCACCGGCAGGCGCCATGGGCCGACCCTTGAGGTAATCGAATGTCACCTGGTCAGGCGCAACCATGCCCGCCCGGGCACCTGCTTCAATAGACATGTTGCAGATGGTCATGCGCTCGTCCATGGACAGCCCGGTAATGGTGCTTCCCCGGTATTCGATCACGTGGCCGGTACCGCCAGAGACGCCGATTTTGCTGATAATAAACAGCACGACATCCTTGGCGGTCACACCGGTACTCAAGGAACCATCGATGGTGATGGCCATACTGCGTGGCTTGCGCTGTAACAGACACTGGGTGGCCAGCACATGCCCTACCTCGGTCGTGCCAATGCCGAATGCCAGGGCACCCAGGGCGCCGTGAGTCGCTGTGTGGCTGTCTCCACATACGATGGTCTTGCCGGGTTGGCTCGCGCCCAACTCGGGACCGATCACGTGCACGATGCCCTGGTCGGCGTTACCCGGACCACGCAGGGGGATGCCGAAATCCTCGCAATTCTCCACCATCTGCCGGACTTGCCTGCCGGCGGCCGGCTGCATGCCATCGTATCCCCTGGCCACCAACTCCGGCCGGGTGGGAATCGAATGATCCAGGGTCGCCAGGGTCAGGTCGGGGCGGCGCACCGGGATGCCCTTTTCTCGCAGCAACGAGAATGCCTGTGGTGTGGTGACCTCATGGATCAGGTGCAGGTCAATATACAGAATCGCCGGGGTCTGCTGAGTCTCCGGGAGCACCACATGGCGCTCCCAGATTTTATCCAGCATGGATTTGCCAGTCATACGCTCTTTCCTTGTCTAAACTGAGGCGGCAGCCTGGGATTTTTCGGGTCGCCCGATCTCCTGGGAACGCACGATCCGGTTTACCGCATCCACCAGGGCACGTGTTCCCGCCTCGATAATATCGGTGCTCACGCCGGTACCGCGGTAGTCACGCCCGCCCTTTCTCATGAACACGGCTACCTCGCCCTGGGCGTCCTGGCCCATGGTCAGGCTGCGAACTTCGAAATCCGTCAGGGTCGCATCCATGCCGGTCAGGGCAGCGATGGCATTAAAGGCGGCATCAATCGGTCCATCACCGTCGGCCTTCTGGCTCACCGGTTCCCCCCCGGATTTCATCAACCAGACCTCGGCGGACGCACTGCCGCCAAAGCGGGTAACAATATTCATGTCACGCAGGGTCCACGGACCCGCCTCTGCACCATCCATTTGCAGCACGATGGCTTCCAGGTCGGCATCGAAAATCTCTTTCTTCTGATCGGCTAGTTTCTTGAACCTGCGAAAGGCGTTGTTCAGTTCCACCTCTTCCAGCTCGAAACCCAGGGTCTGCAGGCGATCCCGGAAAGCATGTCGGCCACTATGCTTGCCCAGCACCAGGGAGTTCTCGGTCAGGCCCACATCCTCGGGCCGCATGATCTCGTAGGTGGCGGCATGCTGCAGGACACCGTGCTGGTGAATGCCCGCCTCGTGGGCAAAGGCATTGTCACCAACGATCGCCTTGTTGCGGGGTATGGGCATACCGATGATCGAGGAGACCAGCCGGCAGGTGGGAAACAGGCGCGACGTGTTGATGCCGGTTTCCAATTCGAAGAATGTCTGGCGGGTATGAACCGCCATCACCACTTCCTCCAGCGAGCAATTGCCCGCCCGCTCACCAATGCCGTTAATGGTGCATTCAATCTGCCTGGCACCGGCTTTCACTGCCGCCAGTGAATTGGCCACGGCCATGCCCAGGTCATCATGACAATGCACGCTGAGCACCACGTTCTCGATGCCCGGCACTTCCTTGCGCAGGTATTCGATCAATGCGGCAAATTCTCCCGGCACCGTGTAACCCACGGTGTCGGGAATATTCACCGTGGTGGCACCAGCCTCGATGACCGCAATCACAATGTCCTTGAGAAATTCCCACTCGGTACGCGCCGCATCCTCGGCGGAAAACTCCACGTCATCACAATAACTTCGTGCGCGACGCACACCTTCCACCGCCGTCTTGAGAATTTCTTCCTTGGCCATCTGCAGCTTGTACTGGCGATGAATGGCGCTGGTGGCGACAAACACGTGAATGCGTTTTCGCTCCGCGTGCTCCAGCGCTTTCCAGGCGGCATCAATATCCCCGGCATTGCAACGCGCAAGACCACAGATGATTGGCCCCTTGATTTGTTTTGCCACGGAGGAAACTGCTTCGAAATCTCCAGGAGAGGCAGCGGGGAAGCCAGCCTCGATCACATCGACACCCAGGTCAGCCAGGGCACGGGCGATCCTTAGCTTCTCCTGTAGATTCATGCTGCAACCCGGCGACTGCTCGCCATCACGCAAGGTGGTATCGAATATGATCAAGCGATCCTTTTCCGCCATCTGACTCTCCTGCTTATCTTCCCTAACAACCGGTGGATTTATTTCTGCAGCCAGCTCATGCGGGCACGCAATTTTCTACCTACCTCTTCAATGGGATGCTGCAGGTCTTCTTCCATCATGCGGTTGTACTCGGACAGGCCTTTCTCATTCTCCTCAATCCACTGGCGGGCAAAAGTTCCGTCCTGCACCTCGGTGAGCACCTGCTTCATGGACGCCTTCACATGGTCGTCGATCACCCTGGGTCCACGGGTCAGGTCGCCGTACTTGGCGGTCTCACTGATGAACTCGTGCATTTTTGCCAGACCGCCCTCATTGAGAAGATCAACGATCAATTTCAGTTCGTGCAGGCATTCGAAATATGCCACCTCGGGCTGGTAACCGGCTTCCACCAGGGTTTCATAACCCTTGAGAACCAGTTCGGTGGCGCCACCACACAAAACGGCCTGTTCACCAAACAGATCGGTCTCGGTCTCTTCGGCAAAGGTGGTTTCAAGTACGCCGCCACGGGTGCCGCCGATAGCGTGGGCATAGGCCAGGGCCTTGTCACGGGCCTTGCCGGAAGCATCCTGGGCCACCGCAATCAGGCAGGGTACGCCGCGACCTTCTTCAAACTGGCGGCGCACCAGGTCGCCCGGACCCTTGGGGGCAACCAGGATGCAGTCAACGCCTTCCTTGGGATGAATCTGGTCGAAATGTATGTTGAAGCCATGGGCGAAAGACACGGCGGCGCCGGGTTTGATGTTGGCTTCGGCGGCCTCATAGACCGGTTTCTGGGCGATATCGGGCACCAGCAGACAAATCAGGTCGGCGTCTTTCACCGCATCACTGGGCGCCATCAGCGTCATGCCGTCCTGCTCGGCCCTGGCCCAGCTCTTTCCACCCTGACGCAGACCGACCACCACATCAAAACCGCTGTCCCTGAGGTTCAGGGCGTGGGCCCTGCCCTGGCTTCCATAGCCCAGTACTGCAACGCGGGCACCCTCAAGTGCACTAACGTCCACATCCTTTTCGGTGTAAATCTGCATCGTCAAACTCCTTTCTCGTAAAATCAATTATTGAAACCGTAAAATGAAAAAACCCCGCAGCGGTGTTCCGGTGCGGGGCTTTTCGTGTGTTCTGAATCTAGTTCAGACCGAAACCCCGCCGCTGTCACCTAGCAACAGAAGGAGATTCAGGCCCGGCAGCTCATCACATGCTGAACCCGCCCCAACCGGGCATATAAAAGGATCAGAAATTGAGCGCTGCAAAATCATTCACCCGATACTGTTGCAACCGCACAAATATGTCAATAAGTTTGAAAGATAGCGAAATTGCTGGCGATACAGGAATTTTGAAATCCTCAAGATTCTGTATCACTTTTCAAAAAAGGATGATTCCAATGTCTCAAAAAGATCGTCGCAGTCATTCCCGCCAGGTCGTGGACGGGATTGAACAAGCGCCCAGCAGGGCCATGCTCAGGGCTGTGGGCTTTACAGAGGAAGACTTCAAGAAGCCCCAGGTAGGCATTGCCTCCACCTGGAGCATGGTCACCCCCTGCAATATGCACATTAACAAACTCGCCGAACGCACCGGCGAGGGCGTGGACGCCTCGGGGGGAAAAAGCGTCATCTTCAATACCATCACGATTTCTGACGGCATCTCCATGGGTACCCGGGGCATGTGCTACTCACTGGTCTCCCGAGAGGTAATTGCCGACTCCATTGAGACGGTCACAGGCGGTGAAGGCTTTGACGGCCTGGTGGCGGTAGGCGGTTGTGACAAGAACATGCCGGCCTGCGTCATGGCCATGGCGAGACTGGATCGACCCTCGGTGTTTGTCTACGGCGGCACCATCCGACCCGGCGTCAAGAACCGGGATATCGTCTCCGTATTCGAGGCAGTGGGCGCGCGCTCTGCGGGCAACATCGATGATGAGCAGCTATTGGACATTGAGCGTACTGCCATTCCCGGACCCGGATCCTGCGGCGGGATGTACACCGCAAACACCATGGCCTCGGCCATCGAGGCCCTGGGCTTGTCCCTGCCCAACAGTTCTGCACAAGAAGCGATCTCAGGTCAAAAGCTGGACGACTGCTACCGTGCGGGCATGGCGGTAATGGAGTTGATCGACAAGGATATTCGTCCCAGCCACATCCTCACACGCAAGGCCTTCGAAAACGCCATCACCACGGTTATCGCCCTGGGCGGCTCTACCAACGCGGTGCTGCACTTGCTGGCCATGGCCTGGTCGGCGAATGTGGAGTTGAGCCTGGACGACTTCAATGCCATTGGCGAGCGGGTGCCGGTGCTGGCGGATGTAAAACCCAGCGGCAAGTACCTGATGTCGGAGCTTATCGCCATCGGTGGCATCCAGCCGTTGATGAAAACCCTGCTGGATGCAGGTCTGTTGCACGGCGACTGCATGACCGTCACCGGCAACACCATGGCGGAAAACCTGGCCGAGGTAGAACCCTATCCCGATGGACAGGACATCATTCGGCCCCTGTCTGACCCGATCAAACCCGACAGTCACCTGGTGGTGCTAAAGGGCAACCTGGCACCGGAAGGCGCGGTAGCCAAAATCACCGGCAAGGAAGGCCTGTCCTTCACCGGCAGCGCCAGGGTTTTTCACTCCGAGGAGCAGGCACTGGCCGCTATCCTGGACGGCACGGTGGTGGCCGGCGACGTCATGGTCATTCGCTACGAAGGACCTCGCGGCGGACCGGGCATGCGGGAAATGCTCTCCCCCACCTCGGCCATCATGGGCAAGGGACTGGGCGACAAGGTTGCCTTGATCACCGACGGGCGATTCTCTGGCGGTAGCCATGGCTTCGTCGTGGGCCATGTCACCCCCGAGGCGGCGGTGGGAGGTCCTATCGGACTGGTGGAGGATGGCGACGAGATTCATATCGATGCCGCAAGACGGGAAATCAATTTGAAGGTGGACGAGCAGACCCTCTCCAGGCGCCGGGAAAGCTGGCAGACGGAGGACAAGGTTCCCAAGCGCGGCACCCTGGCCAAGTACGCGAAGCTGGTTTCCAGCGCCTCCCTGGGCGCGGTCACCGACAGGGACCTCTAAATCAGCCCATGCAACTCCACACACTGATCTCCCCCCCCGAGTTGACCGCCGCCCTGGATGATCCGGGCCTTCGCATCGTGGACTGTCGCTTTGACCTGGCAGATGAACAGGCGGGCGCGCGTGCCTACCGGCAGAGCCATATCCGCGGCGCGGTCCATGCTCATTTGCACAACGACCTCGCGGCTCCGGTTACTGCACAGACCGGCAGGCATCCCCTGCCCGACCCGGAGCGGTTTGCAGGCATCTTGGGAGACTGGGGGATAGATAACGACAGCCAGGTCGTGGTCTATGACGGCGGTCCCGGCGCCATGGCGGCGCGCCTGTGGTGGATGCTGCGCTGGCTGGGCCACGACAAGGTAGCGGTGCTGGATGGCGGATTCGCTGCGTGGCAGCAACATGGCGGCAGCACGAGCAACGGCGTAAGCCGCAACCCGAAAGCGGTTTTCCGGGCACGTGAGCGAACAGGCATCACCCTGGATGCGGACCAGGTGGAGCAGGCACTGGCAGCGAACGAGTTGCTACTGATCGATGTGAGGGCCAGGCCGCGCTACCTGGGTGAAACGGAGCCCCTGGACAAGCTGGCCGGGCATATTCCCGGCGCCATTAACCTGCCCTTTGAGAAGAACCTGGATGGGCTGGGACGATTCCTGCCCGGGGATGCCCTGGCAAAACAGTACAGGGAGTTAATGGATGCCAACCCGGGAAAACAGCCCTGCTTCATGTGCGGCTCCGGGGTCACCGCCTGCCATGGCCTGCTGGCCATGGAGGTCGCGGGAATAAACGGAGCCCTGCTCTATCCAGGCTCCTGGAGCGAGTGGATTACTGATATAAACCGGGCGGTTGCAGTCGGCAACAGCCCGGAGTGAAAACCGTTACTTGCCCTGGGTGGCCAGTTCGCGCTCGCTGCGTGCGCCGAGTTTGCGCATGATCATGGCAGCCGGGCAAAAGCCGGTGAATGACTGTTGAAACAGGTTCGCACCGACAAATACCGTCAACCAGACAAATCCGGGATGAACGAACTCGGTAAGTGCAACCGAGAGCAGGACCATAAAGCCTGCGAAAGCAGTGACCATTCTTTCTAGTGACATTGGAAAATCCTCTGATCTCCGACACCAGACACCATTTTATGCCTAGCGAAGACCCATGTTAGTAAATTAGTAGAATCTAATATAGAAAGCAGATTACTTTAGATGGTGCTAAATTACCAGCAGCGCAAACGAGGAAACCGGATCAATGGGCACCCCTGACATCACTCCCGAACAACTGGCAGAAATGCGCGAGCATGCCCAGGACGCTACCGTCCTGCTGAAGACCCTGGCCAATGAAATGCGCCTGAGCATCCTGTGCATGCTCTGTGAGGGTGAGATGTCCGTCAGCGAACTGAACAAGCAACTGGACCTGAGCCAGTCGGCACTGTCCCAGCACCTAGCGGTGCTGCGCAGCAACAAGATCGTCAAGACACGGCGGGAATCCCAGGTCGTTTATTATCGACTCGGCGACGACAACGCCACCCGGATAATCCAGATCCTGCACGAGATTTACTGCCCCCGCCGGTAATCCCACTAGCGCGACAGCGCATAGACCAGGTCGACGTAGCCTTTTTCAATCTCTGCCAGCCCGGCAGCCTTAACGCCCTCTGCCGGCGCAATCAGCATGAATTCATTCGGCCCGTGAGCGCCGGTTCCCAGCCCCAGCCCGGTAAACACCATGGGTAATTTCAGGCGTTCGGTGAACTGGTAAAAAGGCGCGCTGCCGGCCAGGCGAGGTTGCACTCTTACCGCGGCGCCATAGCGATTGAACACACCGATGGCCGCCCTGACGAGCGGCGTCTCCACCGAGGTCTGGGAGGCCGGGTAAGACGACTTTGTGCGCATGCTGATATCGGTAAAGCCCTGCTCATCCAGGTGGGAGCGAATACTGGCCAGCGCCTGGTCGGGGTCAATTCCCGGTGGCAGTCGGGAATCCAGCTTGGCGGTGGCCACGTGGGGAAGGATGGTTTTCACGCCCTCTCCGGTGTAACCGGACCACATGCCATCAATATTCAGCGTGGGGGTGTACAGGTATTCCATCAGGGCCTCGCCCCCGGTCTTGCCATCCACCCAGCGGGCAACACCCAGTTGCTGCTTGATGCGATCCTCATCCCAGGTCTTGAGCATACCGTTGACCAGGCTGTATTCCTCGTCGCTGGGCGGGCGCACCGCATCGTAATAACCGGGCACACGAATGGTATTGCCGTCCTCGGTGGTCAGGCTGGCCAGGGCCTGGCTCAGACGCCACGCCGGCGCATCCACCACCGCCTTGTACGAGCCGTGGATTTCGTTGTTCATGGGGCCACCATGTTCGTTGCCATGGGCTTCCAGTTCGAAATAGATAATTCCCTTTACGCCCAGGGAAAGGGTAAGGCCACCATCGCGATCCTGGGAGTTAAACGGGAACAGGACACCGTCAGCGTGCTTCAGGCGCTCCTCGTACTTGTCGATGATTTGCGGATAGTGAGGCGAGCCCAGTTCCTCCTCACCCTCGGCGGCGACCATGATGTTCACAGGCAGCGTCCCGTGCACATCAATTATCGACTGCAATGCATTTAGCAGGGCGCGCTCGGGGCCCTTCTGGTTGGTGGCGCCACGGGCCATGAGCACGGTGCCCAGTTCATGATTCACCAGCGCGCCTTCGAACGGGGCCACCTGCCAGTCCTCGGGATTCACCGGCTGCACGTCGTACATCATGTACAGCATCAGGGTCTTTTCAGCGCCGGCATCGTAAAAACCCCAGACGCCGGGATGACCGTCGGTGGGCACCAGTTCTGCCTCGGAAAAGCCCATGTCTTCCAGGTCCTGGCGCAGCAGCTCCGCCATCTCCAGCACGCCATTGTTTTCCGCACTGATAGACGGCTGGCGAATCCAGCGCTGCAGCTGGGCAACATGACTGTCCAGGTTCCGGTCTATGTGGGCGTACACCTCAGCGTGATCACCGTCGTAAGCGGCGATGCTGGTGGGATCAAACGCCGGAACGTTCTTGATCTCGAAATGGGGCCGCACCGGCTCGTTGGCGGCGGCAGGCGGGGTCGAGGTGTGGTCCGTGCAGGCCGTGATAGCCAGGGCGAGGACAGAGTACAAAACCGGGCGAAGTGTAAAATTCATTGGGAGCTCCAGGATAGTTCTGCCGCAAGTGTACCCCACTCCGGTCTGTCTCTGTCTGGCGTGAAAAATCCCCCGTTTCTTACTCTTCGGGAATCTTTTCCGCCTGCTCCAGCGAGGCAAAATCGAAGAGATTCATATCCGCCAACTGGGACGGGGCCACATTGCGTATAGCCCGGAATATGGTTTCCATGCGTCCCGGGCTCTCCTGCTCCCACTGGGCCAGCATCGCCTTGATAATCTTGCGCTGCAGATTCGGCTGGGAGCCGCAAAGATTGCAGGGAATGATCGGGAATTCACGTGCATTGGCGTAGCGGCTGATATCTCGCTCGGAGCTGTAGGCCATGGGCCTGATCACCACGTGGCGCCCGTCATCGGAGCGCAACTTGGGCGGCATGGCTTTCAATGTGCCGCCATGGAACAGGTTCAGGAACAGGGTCTCGATGATATCGTCACGGTGATGACCCAGCGCAATCCTGGTAATGCCGTTTTCCGCCGCCCAGGTGTATAGCGACCCTCGGCGCAGTCGTGAACACAGGCTACAGGTGGTCTTTCCCTCGGGAATCACACGCTTCACCACGCTGTAGGTATCCTGCTCAATGATGTGGTAATCCACCCCGATGCTCTGCAGATACTCCGGCAGGATGTGCTCCGGGAAACCCGGTTGCTTCTGGTCCAGGTTCACCGCGATCAACTCGAACCTCACCGGTGCACTGCGCTGCAGCGACATCAGGATATCGAGCATGGCATAAGAGTCCTTGCCACCGGACAGGCACACCATGACCCGATCGCCCTCGCCGATCATCTTGTAGTCGTCGATTGCCTTGCCCACCTGGCCACGCAGACGTGCCTGCAGCTTTTTAAAGGTGCTGGATGTTCTGTCGGTTTGTTCTGCAGCAACGCTCAATACAGGGCTCTCTCGGTGAAGGAGCGCGATTCTGCCACGACTGGGCCGTAAAGTTGAGCCCACAGAA
>JBFFTZ010000005.1:0-20003 GCA_041571575.1 Gammaproteobacteria bacterium
ACAGTGCCCAGGTCAAAAAATATACAGCCTATCTGGATTCGACCCACGACAAAGCCCTGAGCGCGGTCGGCGCAGGCGGCAAGATATATAGCTACCACTATGCCTTGAACGGCTTTGCCGCGGTTCTGAGTAAGTCTCAAGTCGAGGCTCTACGTGCACGTGATGATGTCGTGCGAGTCTGGCAGGATGAAATCCGCCAGCCGACGACTGATAGCACGCCGAATTACCTTGGTCTCAAAGGCGAGAGCGGTGTCTGGGCCCTGGAAGGCAAGGGTGAGAATGTCATTGTCGGTATTATCGACACCGGCATTTGGCCTGAGCATGCAAGCTTCTCGGACCAGAACGATTTCTCAGATCCCACTGGATCCAGCGGCAAGCGCAACCTGGCCTATGGCCCCCCGCCCGAAAGTTGGAGCGGCTCATGCCAGTCGGGCGAACAATTCTCGCAAGACGACTGCAATAACAAGTTAATCGGCGCCCGTTACTATCCTGACGGCTTTAGCGCCCATGGTCACTCGGACCTCATGATCTCCGAGTACTTGTCGCCGCGCGACAGCAACGGCCACGGTAGCCACACCGCCAGCACGGCGGCGGGCAATGAAGGGCCTCAGAACACGATTAACAGCGACCCCGTCAGCGGTGTAGCACCGCGCGCGCGCATCGCCGTGTACAAGGTCTGCTGGAATCCACGTGAAGGCAACAGCGGTTGTGCCGGCTCGGATTCCGCGGCGGCTATCGACCAGGCGGTGGCTGATGGCGTCGATGTCATCAACTTCTCCATCGGTGGCGGCAGCACGGTATTTGCCGGCCCCGACGACATCGCGTTCCTGTTTGCGGCAGATGCCGGTGTGTTCGTAGCCACCTCCAATGGCAATGCCGGTCCCGGTGCGCAGACGACAGGCACACCTGCTGGGGTACCCTGGATTACCGCGGTTGGCGCGACCCAGGACGACCAGATTGTTGCCTCTGAGCTTACCGTTAATGCTCCTGAATCCGTCGCGGGTGAATACGACTCTGTGGGCGGCGCCAGTGATGTCACGCTGGAAGACACAGGTCCGATTACGGCTGATGTGGAAGTGGCATCTGACATACTTGCATGCGGTCCCATTGAACCAATGCCCGGAAAGATTGCCCTTGTAAGCCGCGGCGCCTGCACTTTCACTACAAAATTCAACAATGCGGCAGCGGCGGGAGCCATTGCGATTGTTGTTTACAACAGTAGCAGCGCAGATCCCATAATCATGTTGGCTACAGGCACCTCCATTCCGGGTGTCATGATCAGACAGGCTGATGGTCAGTTGCTGGCTGCGGAAACTGGCGTAAACGTTACGTTAGAATCCGTTTCCGGTGACAACCGCATCGCCGAATTCTCCTCCAGAGGACCAAACGGCGGCGCACCCGATGTCATCAAACCTGATGTTGCAGCACCCGGTGTCAACATTATTGCAGCCGGTGCCGGCACTTACTCCATTGCCATCAGTGGCACATCCATGGCGAGCCCCCATGTGGCAGGCGCCTTTGCATTGCTGAAGGAAGCCCACCCGGACTGGTCGGCAGCAATGGCGAAATCAGCGCTCATGACCTCTGCACGTCAGAACCTCAGGAAGACCACTGGTAATGATGCGGCCGATCCGTTTGATATCGGTGCAGGCCATATCGTCCCGGCCGGTGCCTTTGCTCCTGGCCTGGTCTACGACGCGAGCTTCTATGATTACCTGGCGTTCACCTGTGATAACAACGTGCAGCTAGTCTCTGACGGCTCGTGTGCTTGGCTCGCAGCAAATGGTTATCCAAGCGACGGCAGCGATCTTAACCTCGCTTCAATTGGTGTTGCGAATCTCCTCGGCACACAAACTGTTACGCGTACGGTAACCAGTATGTCACCCGATGGCACCACATTCACCGCATCTGTTGACGCTCCAGCCGGTGTTGACGTAGTCGTAACACCAGACTCGTTTACCTTGAATGAAGGCGACAGCCAGGAGTTCACCGTTGAATTCACCGTTAATGGTGCAACAGGTGGTGAATGGGCCTTCGGCGGGTTGACCTGGAACAACGATTCCAGCCAAAGCCCGGCACGCAGCCCGATCGCTGTGAAGCCCATGCTGTTCGCTGCAACGCCGGAAGTGGATGCCAGCGGAACTGATGGTTCGGTCGACATCGACGTCCAGTTCGGATACACCGGTGACTACGCAGCCATCGTCGGCGGAATCCAGCCAAGCAGCGGAATTCAGGGCAACGTGAGTGCTGACGAAGGACTCGACGTACTATGCGGCAACCTCCCGCCCTTGGCACACCTGCGATTCGCCACATTTGACGAGGACACGACCACGCCGGGCGCCGACGACATCGACATCCGCCTGTTCTATGGCCCTGATTGCAGCACGATCACCGCTCAACTGGGCGGCAGTGGCGGCGTGACATCGGAAGAAGTCATTGATGTCTTCGACGCTCCAGCGGGTGCCTATTGGTTCGTTATTGACTACTACGCCGCGGCCTCGGGAAGTGACATCGACTATACGGCGTGGATTCAACCGGTAGGGTCCGACAACGGAAATACAGTAGTTACTGCACCCGCTTCCGCTGTGTCGAACACCAGCGGTACGGTCACGGTGGATTACGCCGGACTGGATGCCGGCACGCGTCACCTCGGTGTCGTTCATCACGTTGACGGTGACGGCGAAATTGCCAGAACCATTATCGATATCGACACGCAATAAGCCCGGACCCCTCGGCGCCGGAACCGGTGTCGAGGGGTTTCACCCCTCATAAACTAACGCCCGCGCTGAAACGCGGGCGTTTTTTGTACAAGGCGAAGCCCCCATCTGCTCATGACCCTGCCAGAACACCGAGGCTGCCGCCGAAAGCAAAGCGCAGCTTCATCGCCCTTAAACTCAAATACTTCAAGCTCTATGCAACAGCCTGTAGCGACTCATTCGCCTGGCAATACGCCTTGCCTGCCACAAGAGTGCGCCTTGTGCCGAAGTGGACTGGCTTTTCCGTCAACACGCGTGGTGACGATTTTTCGCCCGGATCCCTTTACGGGTTTTCCAGGCTGTCAGCCACCAGGTGCGACAATGCCCTCAGTCCTACCGGCAGGGTACTTTCATCCACAAAGAACATGGGCGAGTGGTTGCTCGGTGCGGCAATAGCATCCTGTCCTGCCGGTGTGGCGCCCAGGAAGAAATAGAAACCCGGGATCTGCTGCTGGAAGAAAGAAAAGTCCTCTGCGCCGGTAATCAGCTTGGACTCATTCACATGGTCCTCGCCCACCACCTCTTTCAGAACCTTCACTGCCCGCTCGGTCAAGGCCGGGTCGTTAATGGTCACCGGGTAACCGAATTCCCACTTGATCTCCGCCCTGGCGCCCTGGCTTTCCGCAATGGCATGGACAGTGTGCTCAAGACGTCGCTTGATGTCCTCGCGCATCTGGGGGTCGAAAGCGCGAACCGTACCCAGCATCTCCACATGGTCGGGAATGATGTTGCCCCGAATGCCGCCATTTATTCGGCCCACGGAGACCACCGAGGGCGCCTTGGTGACATCGACCTGGCGGCTGGCAATGGTTTGCAGCCCCATCACTACCTGGGCTGCCGCCACGATGGGGTCTACGCCGCCCCAGGGACGCGAGGCGTGGGTCTGGCGCCCATAGATGTCGATCTGGAAACCGTCTGCGCTGGCCATCAGGGGGCCGGAGCGATAGGTTATCTCGCCAGCGTTGGTTGCCGACCAGATATGTAAGCCGAAGATCGCCTCGGGCTTCATGCGCTCAAACAATCCTTCCTTGAGCATCAGGAATGCGCCGCCTTCTTCGCCCTCGGGAGCCCCTTCCTCGGCGGGCTGGAATATGAACATGATGGTGCCGGGTACCTGGTCGCGCAGTTCGGCAAATATGGCGGCAGTTCCCAATCCCAGGGCAATGTGAGTGTCGTGACCGCAGGCGTGCATGACGCCGGTATCCGCCCCGCGGTACTCACCCCGGGCCAACGACCTGAACGGAAGATCATTAACCTCTTCCACCGGAAGTGCATCGATATCGGCACGAATGGCAATGACCGGACCCGGCTTGCCGCCCTTGAGTATGCCCACCACGCCGGTGTGGGCAATCCCTGTCCAGACTTCCATGTCCATGTCTTCCAGCGCCTTGGAGATAACCTTGGCGGTGTTGAACTCACGATTGCTCAGCTCGGGGTGCTGATGAAAATACCGCCTCCATTCCAGCACCCGGGCGTCAATTTCCGGTGCCAGCGCATCCACGCTATCAGCCAGCGAGGTCTCGGCCACCACGATCCCGGGGCTCAGAAAAAATAACAGGCTGAACAGGGCGATCAATCGTTGCATGGCGAACCACTCCTCGGGCATGAATTCAGACAAAAGGTTTGGGGCAGTCTGCGCGATGGGCCAGCCCAAATGCAATGCCGGGTTAAACATTCATGCCAATTCGTGTTGTCATGGCCCGACCTACAGGGCTATAAAAGTAGTTCGAGCGACAAAGGACAGGTCACGTGCCAACCTTACCCGATATTCAGGCAGTAGCCGCCATGCTGCTGGTGGCCTGTGCGCTTTATCTGTTTACCCGGGAAAAAATCCCACTGCCCAGCTCGGCACTATTGCTGCTTACGGTCATCGCCCTTGCCGTTCAGTGGTTTCCCCCGGTACCCGGAAGCGTACAACTGACCCCTGCCGATCTGTTCGCCGGTTTTGGAAATCAGGCGCTGGTTGCCATCGTTGCATTGATGGTGTGCGCAAAGGGGCTGGAGCAATCAGGCGCGCTTAATTCCCTGGCCGCCATTCTTGGCAGGGCCTGGAGCCGATCACCCGCTATTGCCTTCGCGCTGACCCTGGCGACTGCGGCAGTGTGCTCCATGTTCATGAACAACACGCCTATCGTCGCCATGTTGCTGCCGTTGCTGGTCTCGGTCTGCATACGCCACAAGCTTTCCAGCTCAAGCATTCTCATGCCAGTGGGCTACGCCACGATTCTCGGCGGCATGACCACCACCATCGGCACCTCGACAAACCTGCTGGTGGTCGGCATCGCCCAGGACATGGGATTGCGACATTTCGGCCTGTTCGATTTCTTCGCCCCGGCCAGCGTGGGAATGGTTATCGCCCTGGTGTTTCTCTGGTTGATCGCCCCAAAGCTCATTCCCACCCGTCACCCGCCCATGCCCCACACCTCTCCGCGAGTATTCGATGCGGTTCTGCACCTGACCGAATCCAGCGAATTCGTGGGCAAGGCATTTTCCGAAGCGCTGTCAGCAGGCGAGGGCAATATGAAAGTGCAGCGCATAGAACGCGGGGACGGCCTGCAACTGGCGAAATTGCCCACCCTGAAGCTCCAGGCCGGCGACCGGCTGTATCTCAGGGATACCCCTGAGCGGTTGAAAGACTTTGAACAAGCCCTGGGTGCACGGCTTCAGCAGCGTGAGCCCGGTCTGCAAGGCGATGACGAAGAAGCGCCCAAGCCAGACGAGCAGCTGGCCGAGGTCGTAGTGACCAGCAGCTCCTATCTGAATGGTCGCAGCCTCGGTGAACTGAATCTGCAGCACAAGCACGGTTTGCTGCTGATCGCGTTGCACAGACCCGGAGAACGCGGCGACCTGGATCCCGGGGAGACTCTCTTGCACGCCGGCGATGTACTGCTGGTCCAGGGAACCCTGGAGAAAATCCAGGCGTGGAAAAACAGCGGGCAAATCCTGGTGCTTGACGGAACCCTGGACGTGCCCGTGTCCCGCCAGGCCCCCCTGGCAGCGGGCATCATGGGCGGTGTGGTGTTGCTTGCGGGCACCGGCTTGCTGCCTATCTCCGCCGCGGCCGTGGCGGGGGTGGTTGCCATGCTGCTCACCGGTTGCCTGAACCGCAGCAGCATGAAAAGAGCTGTGGATTTCTCAATCATCATGGTGATTGTGGCCAGTCTGGCGCTGGGTAAATACCTGGTAGTGACCGGGGCGGCCCAGTACCTGGCCGAATTGTTTGTTTACGCGGCAGGGCCCATGCCGGTTGCCATGAAAGTGAGCATGCTCATGCTGGCCATGGCGCTACTCACCGAGGCAGTCACCAATAATGCAGCGGCGGCCATCGGCACCCCCATCGCCTTTTCCATTGCCACCACTCTGGGCGCACCGGTGGAACCGTTCATACTGGCCGTGCTGCTGGGCGGCAACATGAGCTACATGACCCCCATGGGTTACCAGACCAACCTGTTGGTCATGAGCGCCGGCGGATACCGGTTCAGTGATTTCCTGAGGGTGGGCATACCCTTGCAGGTGATTGTCTGGGTGAGCCTGAGCCTGTCGCTGGCGTGGTTCTACGACCTGCCCTGGTAACCGTACTAGATATCCAGGTAGGCAAGAATTCCCCGGGCTGCTTCTCGACCCTCGAACACGGCGGTGACCACTAGGTCTGAGCCCCGGACCATGTCGCCACCGGCAAATACCTTGGACGCAGAAGTTTGAAACGGCGTTCGGGCATCGGCTGAGACCACCACGCGACCGTTGCCATGGAGACTGACCCCTGCCGCCTCCAGCCAGTCCGGCGGACTTGGGCGGAATCCGAAAGCCACGATCACCTCGTCACACTCCAGCAATTCTTCACTGCCCTCCACCTGTTCCGGTGATTGCCTGCCCATAGCGTCCGGCGGCCCCAAGGCGGTGCGTGCCAGGCGCACGCCCTCCACCCGGTCAGACCCCACGATTTCCAGGGGTTGACGTTGCCACATAAATTGCACGCCCTCGTCGATGGCATTTTCGACTTCACGCCGTGAGCCCGGCATGTTCTCCCTGTCCCGCCGGTAGGCACAGACGACACTGGCGGCACCCTGGCGTATCGCGGTGCGCACACAGTCCATGCCGGTGTCTCCACCGCCCAAAACGACTACTCGCTTCCCGGCCATGTCCAGGAAAGGCGTCTGCTCGCACTCCATCTCAAGCTGCCGACGAATATTACCGATCAGGTAGGGCAGGGCGTCACGAACCTGGGGCAGGTTTTCCCCAGGGAATCCGCCCTGCACACTGTTGTAAGTTCCCAGGCCCAGGAACACCGCATCAAACCCGTCTATCAACTCATCGATGGCAATGTCTTTTCCAACTTCCGTGTTGAGACGAAACTCCACCCCCATTTCTTCCAGCAATTCCCGGCGGGTCTGGACAACGGACTTCTCAAGCTTGAACGGGGGAATACCAAAAGTCAGCAATCCGCCAATCTGCGGATAGCGATCGAAGACCACGGACTGCACGCCATTCCTGGCCAGGACATCGGCCACGGCAAGACCCGCGGGGCCGGCTCCCACCACGGCCACCTTCTTGCCGGTGGGTTTCACATGGGACAGGTCCGGTCGCCAGCCCTGCTTCAGGGCCTCATCGGTAATGTACTTTTCGATAGACCCGATGCTCACCGCACCAAATCCATCGTTCAGGGTGCAGGCCCCTTCACAGAGCCGATCCTGTGGGCAAATACGCCCACAAATTTCCGGCAGGGAATTGGTCTGGTGTGACAGTTCGGCAGCCTGGAACAACTTGCCCTCGTCCACCAGCTTCAGCCACTCCGGAATATAGTTGTGTACCGGGCATTTCCATTCGCAGTAGGGATTGCCGCAAGCAAGACAACGCCCTGCCTGGTCAGCCGCCGCGGTAGAGGAATAGTGGCCATAAATTTCGTTGAAATTTTGTTTGCGGTCTGCCGGTTCGGCCTTGTCGGGATCGCGCCGTGGTATGTCGAGGAACCTGAGGGTTTTTTCTGTCATACCGGTTGCCTCACGCTGCCCGGCGCAGGAACAGGACCAGGGATTCCAGATCCGCAGCCTTGGGTTTGACCAGCCAGAACTTGCCGATATAGCTGCGGAAGTCCTCCAGGATCTCCTGGCCCCAGTCGCTGCCGGTCAAGGCCACATGCTCCTCAATCAGGCTTCGCAGGTGATGCAGGTTCGCCTCCATGGTCTCCGGGGTGATGCGATTGATATCGATAAGTTCGTGGTTGTATCGGTCAACAAACAAGCGGTCCATATCCAAAACGTAGGCAAAACCACCTGTCATGCCGGCGCCAAAATTCACGCCGGTATCACCCAGCACAACCACCGCACCACCGGTCATGTACTCGCAACCGTGATCTCCCACGCCCTCGACCACTGCAATGGCGCCTGAATTTCGCACCGCAAAACGCTCGCCCGCTGTTCCGGCTGCGAACAGGCGCCCTCCGGTTGCACCGTACAAGCAGGTGTTGCCCATGATGGGCGTGGAGCTGGCGGGGAAAATGGACTCTTCATGGGGACGCAGCACGAGCTGACCACCTGCCATGCCCTTGCCCACGTAGTCATTGGCGTCGCCTTCCAGGCTCATATGCAGACCGCCCGCGTTGAAGGCGCCGAAACTCTGTCCTGCTGCTCCCTGGAGTGCAATTTCAATAGGGTGTTCAGCCATTCCGTAATCGCCGTGTGCACGGGCAATCTCTCCGGATAACCTGGCACCTATGCTGCGATCACTGTTACGTATCTGATAGGAAAAACGTCCGCCGGTTTTTTCAAGTATCGCGGCTGTGCAATCAGCCACCATGCGCTCGGCCAACTCACCCCTGTCCCAGGGCGCATTACGTGGCTCGGTGCAAAAACAGGACTGCTCTTGCACCAGCCCGTCCCGGGAGAGAATAGGCCCCAGGTCCAGTCGTTGCTGCCTGGAAGTATTTCCCGGGGTAGGCGTCAGGAATTCGGTCTGGCCAATCAACTCCTCGACGCTGCGAACGCCCAGCGCCGCGAGTCGCTCCCGCACATCCCGTGCGACAAACAGAAAGTAGTTCATCACCATTTCCGGCAGGCCGGTGAAAAACTGGGTGCGCAGCACCTCATTCTGGGTAGCGACCCCGGTGGCACAATTATTGAGATGACAGATTCGAAGATACTTGCAGCCCATGGCCACCATGGGACCGGTGCCAAACCCGAAACTCTCGGCGCCGATAATCGCCGCCTTGATGACATCCAGCCCGGTCTTCAATCCGCCGTCGGTCTGCAATCGAATCTTGTGCCTCAGATCGTTGCGTCGCAGGGTCTGATGGGTCTCCGCCAGGCCCAGCTCCCAGGGACTGCCCGCGTACTTCACCGAGGTCAGGGGACTTGCGCCGGTTCCGCCGTCATAGCCAGAAATCGTTATCAGGTCCGCGTAGGCCTTGGTCACACCCGCGGCGATAGTGCCCACTCCCGGCTCGGCCACCAGCTTTACCGAAACCAGGGCCTGGGGGTTAACCTGCTTCAAATCGAAAATCAGTTGGGCCAGGTCCTCGATAGAATAAATGTCGTGATGGGGCGGCGGTGAGATCAAACCCACTCCCGGGCTTGCATGACGCAACCGGGCGATCATCTCGTTCACCTTGTGACCGGGCAGCTGGCCTCCCTCACCCGGCTTGGCCCCTTGTGCAACCTTGATCTGCAGCACTTCAGCATTGACCAGGTACTCGGGAGTGACGCCGAAACGACCCGAGGCCACCTGTTTGATCTTGGAGGCTTTCTCTGTCCCGTAACGGGCCTTGTCCTCACCGCCTTCACCCGAATTGGAGCGCGCCCCGAGTCGGTTCATGGCGATGGCCAGGGCCTCGTGGGCCTCGGGCGACAGCGCTCCCAGGCTCATGCCGGCACTGTCAAAGCGGGCGATGATAGCCTCGATGGGCTCCACCTCTTCCAGCGGGATCGGCTCTCCGGCCGGGACCAGTTCCAGCAAATCCCTCAGGGTCGCGGCAGGGCGTTCGTCCACCAACGCCGCAAAACGCTTGTAGTGATCGTAATCACCGCTGCGAACCGCGGCCTGCAAGGCAACTACCACGTCCGGGTTATACGCGTGGTATTCGCCGCCGTGCATGTACTTGAACATCCCGCCATGATCCACCGGCTCTCGCGGGTTCCAGGCACGTGCCTTGAGTTCTCGGAAATCAGATTCCAGCTCGGCAAAGCCTGCACCCTGGATGCGACTCACGGTCCCGTCGAAACAACGCTTCACCACTTCTTCATGCAGACCGACAATTTCAAAAAGCTGGGCCGCCCGGTAACTGGCAATAGTGGCTATACCCATCTTCGACATGATCTTGAACAGGCCCTTGCGGACACCGCGCCGGTAGCTGCGTCCCAGCTGCTTGGGCTCGCGACCACCCGCGCTGACCTGACCAGTTCGGAGCATGTCATGCAGGGTGTGGTAGGCCAGGTAGGGATAGACCGCCGTTGCGCCATAACCAATCAGACAGGCGAACTGGTGAGCGTCCCTGGCGGTACCGGTTTCAACAATGATGTTGCAGTGGATACGCAGGCCCAGTCCCACGAGGTGATGATGCACCGCCCCGGTGGCCATCAGCGCGTGCACTGGCACGGCGTCTTCGCGCAGGTACCTGTCGGACAACACCACCACCAGCTTGCCGGCTCTGACCGCGGCCTCGGCCTGCTCGCACACCCGGTCTAGCGCCTGGGGCAAATTCAGTTTCTCGTCTATGTTCAGGTCGATAAACTCGTGGGTCACGCCGAAATCATCCAGCGCCATCAACTCGCGAAACTTGCGCTGGGACAGTACCGGGGAATTCATGGTGACCTGTCGGGCATATTCAGGCCTGGGATCGAAAATATTGCACTCCCGGCCAATCTCGGTTTGCAGCGACATCACGATGCGTTCACGCAAGGAATCGATGGGCGGATTGGTTACCTGGGAAAACTGCTGCCGGAAACTGTCATAAAGAGAACGCACCCGCAGGGAGAGCACCGGCATGGGCGTGTCATCGCCCATGGAGCCCACCGCCTCCATCTCCGATTCGGCCAGCACACGCAGCACCTGGTCCCGTTCCTCGTCGGAGAAACTGAACTGCTTGTGGAAAACTGCCAGGGTCTCGGAATCCATCGGCTCGGCAGCGGTCGCCGTATCCAGCAACTGGGAACCCAGGTAGCGAACGCCGGCTTTCAGCCATTTTTTGTACGGGTGGCCACGACGAAGCAGATCGTTAATACGGTCATTGTTCAGAATCGCACCCGTGCGCGTATCCACCGCCAGCATCTCGCCCGGACCCAAGCGTCCCTTGCTGACCACGTCTTCGGGCTTATAGTCGTAGACACCAATTTCCGAGGCAATGGTGATATGCCGATCACGGGTAATCACGTAGCGGGCTGGACGCAGGCCGTTGCGATCCAGCACACAGGCTGCATAGCGCCCATCGGTGAACACCACCCCGGCAGGCCCGTCCCAGGCTTCCTGGTGAGCGGCGTAGTACTCGTAAAACGCACGCACATCCGGGTCCATGCCATCCACCGTCTGCCAGGCAGGCGGTATGAGAACACGCATGGCGTGCAACATATCCATCCCACCGGCGACCATCACCTCCAGCATATTGTCCAGGCTGGAAGAGTCCGAACCGGTGGTAGAAACGATGGGCTGCAAATCCGACAGCTCAGGCAATACCTCGGACTTCAGCGTATGCCCCCGGGCAATTGCCCAGCTTCGGTTGCCTCGAATGGTGTTGATCTCGCCGTTATGGGCAAGATAGCGAAACGGCTGGGCCAGTCGCCATTGGGGAAAAGTGTTGGTGGAAAAACGCTGGTGGAAAAGACATACCGATGTCTCCATCCGCGGATCCTGCAAGTCAGGAAAGAAATCCTGGAGAAACTCCGGGGTCACCATGGCCTTGTAGCACACGGTGTCCGCCGACAGGCTGGCGACGAAAAATACCGG
Source organism: Gammaproteobacteria bacterium (assembly GCA_041571575.1). Lineage (GTDB taxonomy): Bacteria > Pseudomonadota > Gammaproteobacteria > Steroidobacterales > BM003 > CAKZML01. Next base: position 11,688 of record JBFFTZ010000005.1, read on the forward strand.
GTCCACTTCCAGCAACGCCTTTTCCGCCCGGCGACGCCCGACAAATAACTGGCGGTTAAACTCCTCGGCGTCCATACCCCCCGGGGCGTTCACAAATATCTGCTCTATCCGGGGCAGGGTCTCCAGGGCCTGTTTTCCGCAGACCGAGCGATCCGTCGGCACCAGCCTCCAGCCAGCCACCTTTAGTCCCTGGGCCTTCAATGCAGAAGCCACAACCGTCTTACTGGCTTCTGCCCGCCGGGGGTCGTTATCGAGGAACACCAATCCGGCGGAGTAACGTTTGGACAGCGTGATCCCGCTCTCGGCGGCAACCGCGCGTAAAAATGAATCGGGTCTCTTGAAAAGCAGTCCGCACCCGTCCCCGGACTTTCCGTCGGCCGCCACCGCACCCCGGTGTGTGAGTCGCTTTAACGCCCGGATAGCAGTGTTCACCAGCCAATGGCTGGGCGCATCATCGATGTTCGCGATCAAGCCAAAGCCACAGCTATCGCGCTCGAACTCCTGACTGTAAAGACCCGGGGTTACTGTGGTCATCTCTTTCGCTGTCTCCTCCCTTCGGCATTGGAATATCGCAACGCAACAACAGCACTTTATCCCTGTTGAACCGGGGAAAGTCAAATTCCGTAGCGCGGCCTCAATCCAGGTAGAATTTACACTAATCCCTAACTTCCGCTGGCCTCCAGCTTGCCCGCAACAACTGAAATGGCGCGTCTTTTCCTTCCGCCACCACCTCCAGCCTCAACAGGTGGCGCCGGGCGCCCAGGCTCCACAGGGGATTGTTGTCACCGCGCTGGCCGGCCAGCCCCAGGGACAATTCAACCTGGCCACTCAGGTCGGTAAGTTGAGGAATATCAACGGTTTCCAGATCCACGTGGACGGATCCGTAGCGCAGAAACATGCCCATGAGATAGCGGCGCATTTCATCCCTACCCCGCCCCTGGGCGTCCTGGTAGTCCTCGGCGACCAGCCCCATGATTTCGCTGGTATCCCTGGCCTCGGCGGCAGCCACCGCCTTGGCAAGAAAGGCATCAAGCTTGGCCTGGGGCGATTCGGGACCGGCGCAGGCAGCCACCGCCAGCAGCGCCACACACAGCCCCGATCGCAGTATCCCCTGGATCAATTCTTGTCATCCTTTTTCTCGGCCCTGACGACCTTGCCGACCCACAAGCCACCGCGGGTCCAGCAACCCCACGCCCACCGCAGCCATCGCACCAGGGCCAGGCTCAACCACAGCGCCCAGGCCAGCATGGCTGCCTTATAAACCAATAGCGGCAGGGATATCACTGAGACCGTCGGCATCGCCGACGAGGTCTGGTCCTGGAACCAGGCCAGGTTGTTCCCATAAGACTTCCAGCCCGTAACCTGCATATCCGGCTGGCCCAGCAACGCATCCGGAATGGCTGCCACCAGGGAGCCAATGGCGATAAGTGTCAGGAGTGCCACGCCGGTCTGCACCATGTCCGCATTATCAAGGCTCTTCAGATCCTCACGCCGCCCTCGCCACGCCACGACAAAGGCCCAGATGACGAACCAAACAAGGACTCCCCAGGACACCATGCTCAGGCCCAGGCCCAGGATCAGCCACTCATGGAAGGGGAAGGGTGCATGGGGTAGCCTGGCAACAATCAGCGCTGCCACCAGGAACACAAGCAATTGCGCCCAGTACAGCACCGCCGGTCCAAGGCGCGGACCAAACGAAGCCAGCAACCAGCGGTCCCGGGGCATATTCACTTTCACATTCAGATTACTGGCAGCAACCCCGAGATCAATCTCAGGACTCGACCACCTGGTGCCAACGCTCCCCGGGTCATCCCAGGTAATCTCGGTATTGTGGCTGCCCGGGGCGAGGGGTAGGGCCAACTCGCCATCCTGCAGGGAGACGGTTATCGCAACGCCATCGGTTGCCACAGACTTCAGTCGTGCCCCGTCGGACAATTGAAGGCGATGCTCGCCTCCGCGGCTGCTTCGCCAACTCAGGCTCAGCGCGTATTGAGACGCTCCCAGGCCGGGATTTATCGTCAGGCTGGCCTCATCAATGGCAAGTGTCGCCCCCGGAGCCGGTTCCGGCTGCATCGCCGACAGGTCCAACACCTCACCGGGCCTGGGGTAGTAATCCAGCTGCCAGTCGTCCGAGCCACTGACAGCCTGGGGTATCCCTGATACCAAGGGCCGCCACTGGGGACCGACCACGATTCGCCAGGTTTCCACCCAGGGCACATCTTCGGAGGCGCGGAACGCCAGGCTGACCCCGGTCGACAGGGCGCCGGACCAGGCCAGTACCTGCTGGTCAGGAGCCATATCCACAACGGCCGAGCCATCCTTGACCGGCTGATCCCTGGTCACTACCGCCTCTCCGGGCAATAGCGGAATCATGGTGTTAATTGCGCCTCGCCTGGGAGCCAACCTTGTCACGCTGGTGACCACCGACCATTCAAGCCCCAGGCTGACCGTGCGGGTCACACGCAGGAAGGGCGGATATTTTTCAGGAGCAAGCTCCGCCGCCAGGCCCTTATCCTGTTCACCCGCCTGGCCCTTGCGGATCAATTGCAGGGAGCCGGCGGTCAGGCGCTCGTCCTGGATTCCCACGGCCTCCCAGCCCTCCAACTGCAGCGCCAACTGCCTGGGTGGCTGGGCAAAGCTCAACTCCACCAGGTCGCGCTGGGCCAACTCACCTTTCAACACCAGTTGGCTCACGCCCTCCGGCACCAACAGGTACCGCACGCCCTGGTTCAGCAAGGCAAATGACTGGCGCTCGCCATTCAATATCATCTGCCTTGGCAGCCAGGCGGCGCCGGCGTCCGGCAGCGCCAGCAGGGACGGCGCCTGGGCGTTCACTACCAGGGAAATTTCCAGCTCCCCCGTGGCAGCCTTGAGACGTGCCGAGGGGTAGTCAACGCAGTCAGGATCACACTCAGGCGGCGCCAGCAAGCGCTGCCGCAACTCCTGCAACATCTCCGGCCCCGGGAATTCGGCCCGAGCCGTATCGGGAGATCCCAGCGCTACCAGGCCCACCAGCAATATTGCCGCAGGCCCACCCCCGCCACGCAACGACGCCGGCAGGCTTATGGAAGGCAGGCACCTGCGCGCCAGCAGCCCGGTCAGGACCAGCATGCCCAGCAGCCCCGCTACCCGCCAAAGTCTTGTCACCCAGGGTGAAGCAATGATCAACGAGAAGCTGCGCTCCGGATTGACTGGCCCACTCCAGTTCAACTGGTAGCGGTTCCAGCTCCACCCGGGGACTCCCGGACCGGTTTGCACCAGCAGGCCTGGCGCGTAGCGAGACCCGGGCGGCTCTGCGGCCGGAGGCGCGTATTTCACTTCCCGGCTTGAAGCAACCGCCATCTCTTCGAGTTTTTCGGCGGAGTCATACACCATCTCCACCGGCATCCCGGGACCTTGCCGGTAATAACCAACTGGCTCTGTCAGACCCTCTCGTTCCAGTTGGGGATGCAGGGCCTTGATCGCCAGGTCTCCGGCAAACGGAAGCACCAGCAATACGAGGATGGCCAGGCCGGTCATCTGATAGCCCTTCGCAATATTGCGCAGCCTGCCCTCCGGGGCGGCACCGAAAATCGCAATACCAATGACCAGGTTCAATACCGCCCAGCTGATGGCGGGGGCCCACTGGTGCAGGAGCACCAACACGAAGATCGCCAGCAACCCGGCACCCTTGCCCATCAGCCTGAACAGGGCCACGCCCACCAGCAGGACCAGGAAGAAATCCATCAGGGTCCACCGGTTTACCCAGGCTCCCTGGGTCATTTCCGCCCCCGGGACCGCCAACAGGTGGTAACCCGGCGGCAACTGCAATTCCGTGGTCACTCTCTCGAAGGGTTGCGCCCAGCCGGTCACCGGCATATCCCTCGCGGAACCTTCAAATCTCGATACCGCACTCAATTCCAGGCGAGCATTTCGGACCTCCAGGCCGCGGGTGGTCTGATCATCGCCAAGGGTAACCAGCAAATCACCCTGGTCGGTCGCCGCATGCTGCAACTCGAACGGCGCCTGCATATCCAGTCGCCAACCGGTGCGCATCTGCCCGAGCATCTTATCCAGGGCGGTAAAGCCGTGTCCGGCAAAGTCCAGGTAGAGGGTCCGCTGCAGGCGAAGGCTGTTACCCGACTGGCCCGAATCTCCCCGGCTGCGCTCTTCCAGGGTCAGTCGGCTCTGAGCATTCACCATCATGCTGGCCCCACGACGCCATTCGACGGGTACACCGAGTCTCTCCGCGTCCACCGGATCGCCGCCCAGCAGGCGGCTTTCGCGCAAGGTGTTATTGGGGACGAAGGTCCAGATCTCCTCGGCGGGAAAATTTTTCCCGGGCGGCGGCAACATCATGTCCGCCGGATCCACCGTGGTGCGCGCCACGTACTGCAGCGTCCAGGTGCCCGGCCTGAGCTGTATGCGCAGCCGGCCATCGGCCTCGATGCGGGCGGGAAGAACCGAGTCCAGGCTCATCGGTACAAAGCCCGGGGGCAGGGCGGTACCCAGTACCTCTTCCCTGGCCTTGCCGCTGACCCGCAGGTTAATTCTGGTGGTCAGCAGCATGGGACTGCCGTCCTCGAACAATCGCATCACGGTCAGATCCGCGCTTTGCTCTTCCTGCCGGGCGTCCTCCCGTTGACCCAGCCAGAGCCCCTGGCCATTGCGCTCGGGAAAGGCAATTGGCTTGCCATCCACGGTCAGGGCCACCATCGCTGTGGACTCGGGAAGGACCAGGCTCACCGGGCGCCGAACCCAGCTGAAGCTGCCAGACACAGCGTGAACACCGGCCTCAAGGTAAATGGCCGGATGTCCTGAATGAGGCACCACCGGCACCGCCTTTCCGTTCACTCTCACCAACTGGGGCCAGGTCTTGTCATCCCCGGGCAGGACCACCCAGCCTGGCGCCAGTAATCGCCAGGACTGGCTGAAGCGCCCACCGTCTGAACCTGCGCGCAGGTCCAGTTCTCCGGGCCAGGCACAGGCAAAGTCGGCCTGGCTTACCCGATTAGGACCAAGAGCAGGACAACTTGTGTATTCCAGGTCATGCAGCACCCAGGGAACCCAGGGCTTTAGCTCATCGGGCACATGAACCTGGTCCGGCGCTGCCTCCGCCGGCAGACTTAGAAACAGGGAGAACAGAACTACTGAAGACCAATAGCGCAACATAATGTACTCCTCAATCCTTCCTGGATGGAGCTTATGAAGAACGGTTACCCAGCCTGCTGAACAACACTATGCAGAATATGGACACCATCGCACCGGGGACGATTTCATACAATTCGAACAAACCACCACTGAGCTGCTTCCAGACGATCACTGTCAGGCCCCCGCTGATGATCCCTGCCAGGGCACCGTTACGCGTCATGGCATCCCAATACAGGGACAACACGATTGCCGGACCAAAGGCAGCACCGAAACCGGCCCAGGCATAGGCCACCAGGTCCAGGACCTTGCTGTCCGGGTCCCTGGCAAGGTAGAACGCCACCAGGGAAATGCCCACCACTGCCAGGCGTCCCACCCATAGCAACTCACCCTGGCCGGCGTTGGGCCGCCACAGTCCCTTGTAGAAATCCTCGGACACGGCGGACGATGCCACCAGCAGTTGTGAATCGGCGGTACTCATTACCGCGGCCAGGATGCCCGCAAGGCAGATTCCCGCCACTACCGGATGAAACAGCAGGCGGGCCAACACCATGAATACTGTTTCACTGGCTGCGCCTTGCAGCGGTTCGCTCACCAGGCCGATACCGACCAGACCCACCAGGGTGGCAGCCACCAGGGCGATGCACACCCAGACCATGGCGATCAGGCGCGCCGCGCCAATATCCCGTGGCTTACGAATAGCCATGAAACGGGCAAGAATATGGGGCTGCCCGCAATAGCCCAGCCCCCAGCCCAGCAAGGAAACAATCGCGATCCAGCCCAGAGGCGAACCGCTTACCGTGGTGAACGGGTCCAGCAAATTCGGATTGCTGTCCTGGAGACTGATGCCCAGGCCCGACAGGCCCCCGGTACCGTCAAGACCCATCGCAGTGACCGCTAACAAGGCCAGGAACATCAGTGAACCCTGCAAGAAATCGGTCCAGCTCACAGCGAGAAATCCACCAAAAAAGGTATACAGCACTACCGTGGCGCCACCGGCGGTCACCGCCCACAGGTAGGGAAGACCAAAGACGCTTTCGAATAACTTTCCGCCCGCCACCAGCCCGGAACTGGTGTAGAAGGTAAAAAACACCAGGATGAAAATTCCCGAGACCAGTCGCAGCAGCCGACTATGATCATCAAACCTTGATTCCAGGTAGTCGGGAAGAGTCAGGGCATCACCATAACGTTCCGTTGCGTGACGCAGGCGTTCGGCGACGAACTTCCAATTCAGATAGGTGCCAACGAGTAGACCAAGGAGCAGCCATATCGACTCGAGCCCGGCCAGGTAGGCATAACCCGGCAAACCCAACAGGAGCCAGCCGCTCATATCCGATGCCTGGGCACTTAAGGCGGTGACCCACTTGCCCAGGCTTCTTCCTCCGAGAATGTAGTCTCGAAGACTGCTGGTTCGCCGCCATGCGACGACACCGATAACGATCACTGCGATCAGATAAGCCACAAAAGTGGCGACGATAATGCGGTTATCCGTCATAGTTCTTATTCCGACCGGTTAGTTCTCCAAAGTCTAGCATGCGGCAACCCTCAAGCATTCACGGGACAACGGCCCCCATCTTAGGTATCTTTGCTGAAAACAGCGTCGTCGCCAGCCTGCATGGAGGAATAACAGGTGCCAGAACGAATTGAAGAGATTCTCAATTTCTGGTTTGCCGAAACGCCCAGGGATGCATTCAAGATTGATGGCCGAATGGCGTTCTGGTTTGGCGACGACAAATCACAGGATGAGAAAATCCGCTCCCTGTTCTCCGAAGACATAGAGAAAGCATCCTCAGGTGAACTGGACCACTGGGCTGACACGCCCCGGGGACGCCTCGCGCTGATCATTCTGCTGGACCAGTTTCGACGGAATATTTTCCGTCGCAGCAAGGACGCCTACCTGATGGATCACCAGGTACTGAAGCTGACGATCAAGGGCATGGAACTTGGCCACGACCGGCAACTCGAACCCATCGAACGGGCTTTTTTCTATATGCCCATGCAGCATTCGGAATCCCTGAAGGTCCAGGATTTTTCAGTTCGTACCTTCACTACCCTTGCCGAAACTGTAAAGCCCACTTTGCGTGCCACCTTCAGAACCTTCAGCCAGTTCGCCGAGTTGCATCGTGATATCGTTGCCCAGTTCAATCGCTTCCCCCACCGTAATGAGGCCCTGGGAAGAAAGAACACTCCGGAAGAGGAAGCCTACCTGGACGCGAGCCCGGCTGATTTCGGACAAAGCTGAAACGACTGGTCGTCAACCCCATGGGAGTAAAGCACAAAAAACCTGCGACTCTCTTGCCCGTCAAGGCCCGCCTGCTCGACGGCAGTCCGGTTATCCTGCGAGCACTGTCCGGCAAGGATCGCGAAGATCTTGTGACCGGCTTTAAAGAACTGAGCCCTCACTCCACTTACATGCGTTTTCTCGGATACAAAGCGAATCTCAGCGACTCCGAACTGGATCACCTTACCCACCAGGACCCTGCCGAGCACCTGTCCATAGGACTCGAGTTCGCCGGCTCCGGCGAGCACCAGGGAATTGGCGTGGCCCGCTACCACCGCGACGAGGGCAGCGACCCGGTCACAGCGGAATTCGGGGTAGTGGTAGCGGATCGTTACCATGGACTGGGTGGCGCCACCTTGTTGCTAAAGCACCTGTGCCGGGAAGCCCGCAGTAACGGAATCTGTTGCTTGCGGGGAGAGGTTCTGGAAACCAACCTGCCCATGCTCAATGTGCTGGAAAATTTCAATCCGCGCTTCGAACCAGGCTCGGATGAAGACACCTTGGTGGCATTTATTCCCTTGCAGAAAAGCCCGGATTAAAAGGGCCGGCGACCAGGCGCCGGCCCATGATCAGATCAACGCTGGCTTTCGATCCAGCGGTCAATTTTAGATTCCAGTACGCTCAAGGGCAGTTCCCCGTCTTCCAGGACCTGGGCGTGAAAGCCCTTGATGTCAAACCTCTCGCCCAGGGCAGCTTCGGCGCGGGTTCTTAGTTCGCGAATCTTCAGCTGTCCCATCTTGTAGGCCAGGGCCTGACCCGGAATGGCCATGTAGCGTTCCGCCTCGGATACCGCTCGGGCTTCCTTTACTGCAGTGCTGGCGTACATGTAGTCCAGCACCTGCTGGCGGCTCCAGCCCTTGGCGTGCAGGCCCGTGTCCACCACCAGGCGGATAGCTCGCCACAACTCG
>JBFFTZ010000006.1:0-19319 GCA_041571575.1 Gammaproteobacteria bacterium
GGGCGAGGCGGCCCGGGCAGAGGCCGGGGAAATGCTCTCCTCGGTAGGTCTTGATGATCCGGTGAGGTTGCTGCAGCAATATCCCCACGAACTTTCTGGAGGCATGCAGCAGCGGGTTGTGCTGGCGCTTGCCTTGCTGGGCAAGCCCGCGGTGCTGGTGGCGGATGAACCCACGACCGCGCTGGATGTCACCACCCAGGCCCAGGTGCTGGCATTGATCCGTGAGCTTGCCAGCCGGACCGGCACAGCCGTCTTGCTGATCACCCATGACCTGGCCGTGGTGCGCGGCGTGGCCGATCGAGTCCTGGTGATGTACGGGGGACGGGTGCTGGAACAGGGACCAACCAGCGAGATTATTGCCTCGGCCGGACATCCCTATACCTCGGGGCTTGTGGCTTGCGCACCGGGACTGGACTCGGTTCCCGGAACTCCCCTTCCCTCCCTGCTTGGGCAGGCGCCGGGTGCGGGGAACTGGCCCGGGGGCTGCCCCTTCCATCCCAGGTGCCCCCGTAGCCAGGAAGCGTGTGCCAGGCATATGCCGGACCTGGAACCGGTTTCCCCGGGACATTTGCGAGCCTGCTTTAATCCTGGGGGCGCAACATGAGCCGGGTGCTACAGGTCAGCGGGCTGGCCATGCCCTTTGATGTGTCGGACCGTTGCGGGGCGGGCCTGGAGGATATTGATTTCGCCCTGGAGGCCGGCAAGGTGCTGGGCGTCGTGGGAGAATCCGGGTCTGGCAAAACCACCCTTGCCCGGGCCCTGGCCGGACTGCGCCCGATCCGCTCGGGAAGTATCCGGGTGATGGGAGAAGAGCTGTCACCGTCGGGCCAGATCCCGGGACATCTCAGATCCCAGGTGCAGATGGTGTTTCAAAATCCTGTGGCCTCCCTGAATCCGCGCATGACGGTCTTGCAGAGCCTGGAAGAACCCTTGAAGCTTCATCAGCCCGAGATGCCTGGCGATCAACGAAGGAACCGGGCGGCGCAGATCCTGGACATGGTCGGATTGCCGGCGACGGCCTTGTCCGGCTATCCCCACCAGTTTTCCGGCGGTCAGTGCCAGCGCATTGCCATCGCCCGGGCCTTGATGGTTCAGCCGTCCTTGCTCATTTGTGACGAGGTGGTCAGCGCCCTGGACGTGTCGGTGCAGGCCCAGGTGCTGAACCTGTTAATGAGCCTGCAACGGGAACTGGGCCTGGCCATGGTGTTTATCAGCCATGACCTGGCGGTGGTTCGCCATATCAGTGACCGGATTGTCGTGATTTATCGGGGCCGCCTGCTCGAACAGGGACCAGCTGATGCGCTGTGCGCCCACCCCGCTCATCCTTATACCAGGGACCTGCTGGCGGCGGTGCCTGGCGCCGGGCTGGCGCAAAACCGCCAGCACGTGGTTGTTGCGGAGGCTTTGCCAGGAGGTTGCAGCTACCGGCATCGCTGCGAGCGGGCATCCCCGGCCTGCCGGGAAGCGGCGCCGGGACTGGCGGATGTGTCGGTCGACCACCAGGCGGCCTGCTACCACCCGCTTATCAAGTAGGCACGCCACCCCCGGTTTCGCCCAGGGCATCGGCAATATCGGCCAGCAGACCAGCATCTCTGGGCGTCGTGCCCGCCGGATACCTGCCGCGAACCTTTCCGTCCCTGCCAATAAGAAATTTCTCGAAATTCCAGTCGATATCGCCAGGGAACCCCTGCTCTTCAGCGCATAGCCAGGCATAAAGAGGGTGTTTTCCGGGGCCCTTGACGTCAATTTTGACGGAAAGTGGAAACGTGACACCGTATTTTGTGCTGCAAAAGGCCTGGATTTGCTCCGGTGTGCCCGGTTCCTGGGCGCCAAACTGGTTACAGGGGACCGCCAGTACCGTGAAATTCATGCCCCGGAGCTCATCATGGAGGCTTTGCAGCTCCTCATACTGGGGCGTGTAGCCGCATTCGCTGGCCACATTTACCAGCAATACGACTTTGTCCCTGGTGGCTCCCAGCAAGGGACCGCTGCCATCCAGCGCGGCTAGGCTATACTCCGGGAATAGATTCATTCTGTATTCCTCCTTTGCCGTGTAACGCCCTTAAGCGACTGGCATTTTCAGGGTGGGATAATTACCATACGCGATCCCGAATGGGGACCCGATTCTCTGGAGCCTTGGCATTATGACCTTTGAACGCCCTTTTAAACTCGTTTCTTGCCTGGCCGCCGCGCTGCTGGCCATGTCTTCTTTCTCTGCGTTTGCCCAGGGCGATGCCGCCCGGGGCGCTGACCTGAGTGACACCTGCAAGGGATGTCACTTTATTCCCAATTACAAGAATTCCTACCCGGTGTACAAGGTGCCGAAGATTGGCGGCCAGAATGCCGAGTTCGTGGTCGCGGCCCTGAAAGCCTACGCTAATGGTGAGCGCAAGCACGAAACCATGACTTCCCATGCCGCCACGCTTTCCGATCAGGATATGCTGGATGTGGCCAGCTACCTGTCCAGCCTTGGCGCCCCGCGCACCGAGGATGCAAGTGGTCCGGTGAGTGAAAAGATTGCGACCTGCTCGGCCTGCCACGGCGAGCGCGGTATCAGCGCCATGGGCATGTACCCGAACCTGGCCGGGCAGCATCGCAGCTACCTGGTGCAGGCCCTGCAAGCCTACCGTGACGGAAGCCGCAAAAACGCCATCATGAGTGGTTTTGCCGGCGCACTCTCTGACGAGGATATCGAGGAGATCTCCCTGTATTTCGCGTCCCAGAAAGGCCTGTTTACCCCGGCCCTCTAGGCCCGATTCTTATCCGGATCCTGCCGGCCGTTGGTCGGCAGGCGACCGTGGGGTGTTTTCCCGGATTGTTTTTCCTGTTGCTTTCGCCAGGCTGTCGGTTGAAGCGGCTTCGCCATGTCGTGAACACGGCATTGGCTGTTAGCGTCGCGGTGACAGGATACAATGCGGGTTTTACTGCGGAGACCGGCCCATGCAGCAGGCGCCCTATAGCGTAGATTTCGACAACGGCATTACCGCTATTGATGTGGAATATGTGCGGCCCATGCTGGACGCCAGCCACCTGGTGCTGCACCGGGGGCGCGCCGCATTTGTCGATACCGGAACAACCCACTCGGTACCCGGATTGTTACAGGCCATGGCGGACCGGGGAATAAGTCCGGAACAGGTGGATTACGTTTTCGTCACCCACGTACACCTTGACCATGCCGGTGGCGCAGGCGCCCTGGTGCAGGCCCTTCCCAACGCCGTGGCGGTGGTGCATCCACGGGGTGCCCGGCACCTTGCCGAGCCCGAAAAACTGATTGCCGGAACCCGGGCGGTTTACGGTGACGAGGCTTTCGAACGCATGTACGGCGATATCATTCCCATTCCCGCCGAGCGGATTCACGTACCCGAGGACGGGGAAACCCTGGAATTGGCTGGACGGCCCTTGCGAGTGATGTTTACCGAGGGTCACGCCCGTCACCATTACTGCCTGGTCGATTCCGAGGCGGCGGGGGTGTTTACCGGTGACAGCTTTGGCATTTCCTACCGGGACCTGGACAGCGACTCCGGGCCCTTCATCTTCCCCACCACCACCCCGGTGCATTTTGACCCTGAAGCGGCCCATGAGGCGGTAGACCGGATCATGGCCCTGGGGCCCAGGTACTTGTTTCTCACCCACTTTAGCCGGGTTGAGGCCTCGCCCCGCCTCGCCCGGGCCATGCATGAATGCCTGGATGGCTTTGTGGGCCTGGCGCGCCAATACCGTGACCACGATGATCGCAGCAATATGATGCAGCTGGCCATGTTCGAATTCCTGGACGATCGCCTGGATGCCGGCGGATTCACCGGGGACAAGGACCAGCGGCACCGGATCCTGGATGACGACGTGCGGCTGAACGTACAGGGACTGGAGTTCTGGCTGGATCACTCTGACCCGTAGAGACGGCACGGCGATCATACCAAGGTCGGGACCCGGTGTTGCATGACAGCATGCTAAACTAGCGAGCCCGCAGTTCGTGCGGGCAGGAATGAGAAGAACTAACCAAGAGGCAGGCATGATGGCAAGACTCCCTTCGGCTGGCGCGCGATTTCGCGCCGCGGTTATTGAAGAGCAACCGCTGCAGGTGGTGGGCACTATCAATGCCTACACGGCTTTGCTGGCGCAGCAAGCCGGCTTCAAAGCCCTTTATCTCTCAGGAGCAGGTGTTGCCAACGCGTCATTTGGGCTGCCCGACCTGGGGCTGACCACCTTGAACGACGTTTGCGAGGATATTCGCAGGATCACCGGCGCCACCGACTTGCCGCTGCTGGTAGACGCCGATACCGGCTGGGGCCAGGCGTTCATGATCTCGCGCACGATTTCAGAGATGATTCGCGCCGGGGCCGCCGGTTGTCACCTGGAAGACCAGGTTCAGGCCAAGCGCTGCGGCCACCGTCCGGGCAAGGCGCTGGTATCCAGCGAGGAAATGGTTGATCGGATCAAGGCCGGTGTGGACGGACGGCATGACGATGATTTCGTCATCATGGCCCGAACCGACGCCCATGCGGTAGAGGGTCAGCAGGCCGCACTGGATCGGGCCGCCGCCTATGTGGAGGCCGGCGCCGATATGATTTTCGCCGAGGCCCTGGCCAGTCTGGACGAATATCGCGAGTTTACCGCCCAGATAAAGGTGCCGGTCCTGGCCAATATCACTGAATTTGGCAAGACACCGATGTTCACGGTGGAAGACCTGGGAGACGCCGGAGTGGCGCTGGCCCTGTATCCATTGAGCGCATTTCGCGCCATGAGCGCCGCCGCCCTGATGGTCTATCGGGAGCTGCGTACCAAGGGGACCCAGAAGGACGTGTTGCACCGCATGCAGACGCGCTCCGAACTCTACGAGGTATTGGGTTACCACGAATATGAAAACAAGCTGGACGACCTGTTCGCCCAGGGTAAGGAATAACTTCATCAGGAAACCAGGGAAGCCGCCTTGGCGGCCTTTTCAGAAATGTAATCAGGAGATCAGCCCATGAGTGACAAGCAAAAAAAAGCCGGTGGTCTGGCTGGCGTCGTAGCGGGTAATACCGCTATCGCTACAGTTGGCAAGGAAGGCGCAGGCCTGACCTATCGGGGCTACGACATTACGGATCTGGCTGAGAAGGGTAGTTTCGAAGAGACCGCTTACCTGTTGCATTACGGGAAGCTTCCGAACGAGGCTGAGCTGGCCGCCTATATCCAGCGCATCAAGGGGCTCCGCGGACTGCCTGATGAGCTGAAGAAAGTCCTGGAAGCCATTCCGGCCACCGCACACCCCATGGACGTGATGCGCACTGGCTGCTCGTTCCTGGGCAACCTGGAGTCCGAGGGCGGCTTTGAGAACCAACTGGATGTGGCAGATCGCCTGTTGGCGGTTTTCCCGTCCATCATCATCTATTGGCACCGCTTCCACACCGACGGTCTTCGCATTGATACCGAGACCGATGATGACAGCGTGGCCGGGCACTTCCTGCACCTGCTTCATGACAAGGCCCCCAGCGAACAACATCGACGCAACCTGGACATCTCGCTGATCCTGTATGCCGAGCATGAGTTCAACGCCTCCACGTTCACCGCCCGGGTAATCACCGGCACATTGTCGGATTTCCACTCGGCAGTCACCGGCGCCATCGGCGCCCTGCGTGGTCCCCTGCATGGCGGCGCCAACGAGGCAGCCATGGAGCTGATCAACAAGTTCCGCAGCGTGGAAGAGGCCGAGGCCGGCGTACTGGGCATGCTGGAGCGCGGGGACAAGATCATGGGCTTCGGGCATCGTGTCTACACGGTTTCCGATCCACGCAATGCGTTCAACAAGCGCATGTCCAAGAGTCTGTCGGAAGAAGTCGGCGATACCTGGATGTACGACGTGTCAGAAACGGTTGAGCGGGTCATGTGGGAGCAGAAGAAATTGTTTGCCAACGCCGACTTCTTCTCGGCAAGCGCCTACCATTTCATGGGTATTCCCACCTACCTGTTCACGCCGATTTTTGTCTGTTCGCGTATCACCGGCTGGGCCGCTCATATCATGGAGCAGCGTGCTGATAACCGCCTGATTCGTCCGGCAGCAGATTACATTGGTCCCAGCCTTCGGGAATGGGTCGCCCGGGAAGACCGGTCTTGATAAAAACAAGACAGTAGTTTTGCCAGGCGTATTCGTGCCCTGTTTTGACGCCAAATCCACGCACCGCCCCGATCCGGACCAGGTGCTGCAGGACATCGCCGATTACGTGATCGATGTTGAGATCGATAGTGGGCTGGCATTGAGTACGGCCCGTTATTGCCTCATGGATACGCTGGCTTGCGGTTTCCAGGCGCTCGATTATCCGGCGTGTACCGGTTTGCTGGGTCCGGTGGTCCAGGGCGCCACCATGCCTGGGGGCTCTCGCGTTCCCGGCACCTCCTACGAGCTGGATCCGGTACAGGCTGCGTTCAACATTGGCGCGATGGTCCGCTGGCTGGACTTTAATGACACCTGGCTGGCGGCTGAGTGGGGCCACCCCTCGGACAACCTGGGCGGTATCCTGGCAGTGGCGGACTACCTGGACCGCAAGAACCTGGCCGAGGGCAAGGCGCCGATCACCGTTCGCGACGTATTGGTGGCCATGGTAAAGGCCCATGAAATCCAGGGCGTCCTGGCGCTGGAAAACAGCTTCAACCAGGTCGGCCTGGATCACGTGTTACTGGTGCGGGTGGCAACCACGGCGGTGGTTACCAGGATGTTGGGCGGCGGCCGTGAGCACATAATCAATGCGCTATCCAATGCCTGGATAGACGGCGGCGCCCTGCGTACCTATCGCCACGCGCCCAATACGGGTTCCAGGAAGAGCTGGGCCGCCGGTGACGCGACCAGCCGCGGTGTTCGCCATGCATTGATCGCCATGACCGGCGAGATGGGTTATCCCTCCGCCCTGTCGGCGCCCAAGTGGGGCTTCTATGATGTGCTCTTCAAGGGCAAGCCATTCACCTTCCCCCGGAGTTTCGGCAGCTACGTGATGGAAAACGTGTTGTTCAAGATATCGTACCCGGCTGAATTCCACGGCCAGACCGCGGTGGAAGCGGCAATGACCCTGCATCCCCGGGTCAAGGGTCGCCTGGACGAGATCGACAAGGTAGTGATCGAGACCCAGGAACCGGGAGTTCGAATCCTCGACAAGACCGGGCCTCTGGACAACCCTGCGGATCGTGACCACTGCATCCAGTACATGACCGCGGTTCCCCTGATCTTCGGACGCCTGACTGCGGCCGACTATGAGGACGGTCTGGCCTCTGATCCGCGGATTGATGCCCTGCGCGCTCGCATGGACGTGCAGGAAAACGAGGGTTTCACCAGGGACTACTACGATGCCGGGAAGCGGTACATTGGCAGCGCGGTCCAGGTGTTCTTTAAGGACGGCACGGCCAGCGAGCGGATTGAAGTGCAATTCCCCATCGGCCACCCCAGGCGTCGTGAAGAAGGGATGCCCTTGTTGGTGAAGAAATTCGAGACCAGCCTTCGTGACCACCTGACTGACGTGCAGTTCGGCGCCCTGACCGCGCTGTGCTCTAACCAGGCCGGGCTGGAAAGCACCCCGGTCAACCAGTTCATGGCCCTGATGGTTCGGTCCGGCTAATGGCACGGGGCGAACAAGCGCGCCCTGCGCTATAATCCGCCGCCCGCGCCTTGGCCGGAAGAGGGAGGCGGACATGGCTGACGAAGAATTGCTGTCGCGCATCGATGACGGTGCGACTGAACTTGGGCTTGACCTGGACGTGACCCAGCGAGGCCAGCTGCTGGAGTATCTCCATGAGATGGTCCGTTGGGGTCGTGCCTACAACCTGACCGCGATTCGCGATATTGAGAAAATGGTGCCCTTGCACGTGCTGGACAGCCTGGCGGTGGTGCCCCATGTGCGCGGCCCCAGGGTGATAGACCTGGGAACCGGGGCAGGATTGCCGGGAATTCCGCTGGCGATAGTGCGTCCCGGGTTCCGGCTCTGGTTGCTGGAGTCTTCGGCCAAGAAGTGTCGATTCCTGCGCCATGTGGTGAGCAAGTTGGGTTTGCAGAACGTGGAAGTCGTCCAAAGCCGTGCGGAAAACTACCGCCCGGAACAGGGCTTTGATACCGTGGTCAGCCGGGCAGTC
This sequence comes from Gammaproteobacteria bacterium, assembly GCA_041571575.1. Classification (GTDB taxonomy): domain Bacteria; phylum Pseudomonadota; class Gammaproteobacteria; order Steroidobacterales; family BM003; genus CAKZML01. The sequence goes on from JBFFTZ010000006.1 coordinate 8,095, forward strand.
GGGGCCCTGGGTCTTTTGATGGATTTTTCGGCTCATCTTTGCGAGCCGGGAGCGCAGTTTCTGGCCATGAAGGGCCAGTTTCCCGAGGTCGAACTGGCCGACGTGGATGAACGTTGGAAAGTGGATGAAGTCCTGGCGTTGAAGGTGCCGGGTATAGAGGCTGACCGCCACCTGGTGGTCTGCACCAGGCTCTAGCTAGAAGAGATGAGTTAACGATGGCCAGCATAATCGCGATAGCAAACCAGAAAGGTGGTGTGGGTAAAACGACCACATGCGTGAATCTGGCAGCCTCCCTGGCGGCAACCAAGCGCCGGGTACTTCTTGTTGATATGGATCCCCAGGGCAATGCCACCATGGGTTGTGGCGTGGACAAGCGAGAGCTTGAGTGCACCGCCTGCGATGTGCTGCTGGGCGATGCCAGCGCGGCCGAGGCCATGATTCACCTGGATGAGGTCAAGTTCTGGCTTATCCCCGGAAACGAAGACCTGACCACGGCCGAGGTCCAGTTACTGGGTGAAATTGGCAGGGAAATGCGCCTGCGTAGCGCCCTGGCGGATGTGGTAGATCAGTTTGACTACGTGCTTATTGACTGCCCCCCGTCGATCAATATGCTGACGGTGAATGCCCTGACTGCCGCCACCGGCGTGTTGATCCCCATGCAGTGTGAGTACTACGCGCTGGAAGGGCTGTCCGCGCTGATTAGAACCATCGACCAGATTCGTTCGACCGTGAATCAGCGCATCGAGCTGATGGGCTTGCTCCGGACCATGTTTGATCCCCGGAACAACCTGGCCAATGAAGTGTCCAGCCAGCTGATCATGCATTTCGGCGAAAAAGTATACCGGACAGTCATTCCGCGTAATGTGCGCCTGGCCGAGGCGCCCAGCTTTGGAATGCCTGCCATGTACCATGACAAGAGTTCCCGGGGCGCCCTGGCGTACCTGGCCCTGGCTGGCGAAATGATTCGCCGCCAGGAGGACGAGCAACGTGCTGCAACGGCCTGATAGAATCGGGCGACATCGACAAAAGACATCGAGACGGTAATGGTGGGAAAACGCAAAACTCTCGGGCGTGGGCTAGACGCCCTTCTCAGTCCCAGTTCCAAGGACAAGCGGGACGCTGCCGACAGCGGTGATCTGCGTCATATGGCGATAGACCTGTTGCAGCGTGGCAAATACCAGCCCCGTCACGATATGCGGCCAGAAAGCCTGCAAGACCTGGCCGACTCCATCAAGGCCCAGGGAGTCGTGCAGCCTATTGTGGTCAGGCCTCTCAAGTCGGCCCCCGGCCAGCCCAGGCACTACGAGATCATTGCCGGGGAGCGCAGGTGGCGGACCGCCCAGATCGCGGGCCTGCAGGAGATGCCGGTAGTCATCAGGGATGTACCTGATGAGGCCGCGGTGGCCATGGCGCTGATTGAGAACATCCAGCGCGAGAACCTGAACCCCCTGGAAGAGGCGCAGTCCCTGGCTCGCCTTATCAGTGAATTTGAGATGACACACCAGCAGGCCGCGGACGCCGTGGGCCGCTCCCGGGCGGCGGTGAGCAACCTGCTCAGGTTGTTGGAGCTGGCAGATGAAGTGAAATCCTTGGTGGAGGACCGCCGGCTGGAAATGGGCCATGCCCGCGCCCTGCTCGGCCTGGCTTCCGCGAGGCAGCAGGTCGAGGCGGCCAAGACCGTGGCCAGCAAGGGCCTGTCGGTGCGTGAGACGGAGGCGCTGGTCAGACGCCTGCTCAAGCCTCCGCCGGCAGCTCCGGCCAAGCCTGCCGTTGACCCGGATGTTCGGGTCCTGGAGGGCGAGCTTGGGGACAAGCTGGGCGCCAGGGTCAAGATCCAGAGCTCACCGGGCGGAAAAGGCAAGCTGGTTATCGCGTACAATAGCCTTGATGAACTGGAAGGTATCCTCGGCCACATTCACTAGGAGGCCTGAATCGGTCGAAATTGACCGTTTTTCAGCGGAATTTATGCCAATTTCCGGTTTTTGCGTTGCGGGAAAGTCCCCCAGCATTTATACTTCCGCGGCTTTCAGCGATGGGCTATCCCTACAATGAAAATTCCGGCCAAAACCGTGCCCGGGAAGATCCTTGTTTGGCAGGCCCTAGTAACTCTGGTTTGTGCGGTTCCCTGGGCGATATTCGCCGGGATTCAAGCGGGCGCAGGGGCTGTTTTGGGAGGCGGAATCAGCGTCTTATTGACCCTGTATTTCGCAGTCAAGGTGTTCTCGGTGGATGCGAATCAGAATCCACAGGGGGCGATGTCGGCGTTCTTCAGGGCGGAAGCCTTGAAGCTGGTGCTGGCGGCGGTGATTTTTTCACTGGTGGCCAAGTTTCTGGCCCACTTGTTTCTCCCGGTGATAAGCACGTTTATCGCCACGTTGGCGGTTTACTTGTTCGCGTTGATTTTTACACGGTTGGATCCAGCAGGTATTGGCAGGTAGGACATGGCTAGCGCAGCACAGTCTCCCACAGAGTACGTCACTCACCACCTTACCCACCTTACTGTGGGCGAAGGCTTCTGGACCTTTAATATCGATACCCTTTTCTGGTCCTGGGTAACCGGCATCATCTTTCTTTCCCTGTTTTACATAGGCGCCCGCAGGGCGACTGCCGGAGAACCGGGAAAACTCCAGAATTTCGTGGAAATACTGGTGGATTTCGTTGACAACTCGGTTGCTGACGGTTTTCACGGCCCCCGGGGTTTCGTCGCGCCGCTGGCGCTGACGGTCTTCTTCTGGGTGCTGCTGTGGAACATGCTGGATTTGATTCCGGTGGATTTGCTGCCCTGGTTGGCCAGCACCGTCGGCATCCACTACCAGCGCATCGTGCCCTCGGCTGACATGAACGCCACCTTTGGCTTGTCCCTGTCGGTGCTGGCGCTGATCATTATTTACAGTATCAAGGGCAAGGGCGTTAAGGGCTTTATCAAGGAACTGCTGTTCCACCCCTTCGGGTCCTTCCCCCTGCTGGTGCCTTTCAACATCATCCTTAACGTGGTGGAGTTGATTGCCAAGCCCGTATCACTGGCTTTGCGGTTGTTCGGCAACCTCTACGCCGCTGAAATGATTTTTATTCTTATCGCCATGTTGCCGGCCTGGATTCAGTTTATTCCAGGTTCAGCATGGGCGATTTTCCACATCCTTGTTATTCCTCTCCAGGCCTTCATTTTCATGACCTTGACGATCGTGTATTTGAGTCTGGCGTACGAAGAACACTGATTTTTTGATTTTTACTACAACACCTATTTTTAGGGAGACGACATAATGGAAGCTATTGCCCAGATCCAGGCGAACACCGCTATTGCCATCGGTCTGATCTTCGCCTTCGCAGCGCTTGGAACCGGTATTGGTTTCGGTCTGCTGGGTGGCAAGTTCCTCGAAGGTACCGCCCGTCAGCCAGAAATGGCTCCGATGCTGCAGACCAAGATGTTCATCGTTGCCGGTTTGCTTGATGCGCTGGCGATTATTGGCGTGGCATTTGCTGCCCTGCTGATGTTCGGTAACCCCCTTCTGGCCGCATTGGGCAGCTAACGCTACCCAATCGTCAGTAGATTGAACCGAATATTCAAATTCATCTAGCGGGGATTTTGCCGTGGGACTGAACGCAACCCTTTTTGGGCAAATCTTTACTTTCCTGGTATTCGTCTGGTTTACCAAGAAGTTTGTCTGGCCGCCTGTTATGCAGGCCATGGACGAGCGTCGGCAGAAAATCGCCGATGGCCTGGCTGCCGCCGATCGCGGACAGCGGGAACTTCTGGAAGCCGATGCGCAAGCCGCGGAAGTATTGAAGGAAGCCCGCCAGCAGGCAGCCGGCATCGTAGAGCAGGCGAGCAAGCGTGGAAGCGAAATTGTTGAAGAAGCCAAGGTAAATGCACGGGCTGAGGGCGAACGCCTGGTCAGTGCTGCACAGGCTGAAATCGAACGGGAACAGGCGAGGGCCCGCGAGGCGCTCAAGGCTGAAGTGGCTGGCATTGCCGTAATAGGCGCCGGACGCATCCTGAAACGCGAAATCAACGCTGATGCTCATGCCGAGCTGATGGACGAGCTGACGGCGCAGATCTAGCGCGTCGGGAGAGCAGTCATGGCTGAAAACGTAACACTTGCAAGGCCTTACGCCCGAGCCGCTTTCGAGCTGGCGCGGGATGCCGGGCACTTGGCGCAGTGGTCTGACGCGCTGGGGAACATGGCGGAGGCATCTGAGCACGAACAGCTCAAGCCCCTGCTGGGTGACCCTTCAGTCAGCCCGCAGCAGATCAGTGAAATAATTGTTGCAGCATGTGGTTTGTCCGACGGACCCATGACCAACTTCGTTCGCTTACTGGCAGAAGGGCGCCGGTTGGGAGCGATGGTGGAAATTGCTGCTCAGTTTGAGGCCTTCCGCTCTGATGAAGAGAAGACCATCGACGTGGAAGTCACTGCCGCTGCTGATTTGGACGATGCACAACAGCAACGCCTGGCCGAGTCGTTACAGAAACGGTTGGGGCGCACTGTGCGTCTGCACGTGAGTCTGGATGAATCCTTGTTGGGTGGTGCGGTAGTCAAGGCGGGTGACCTGGTCATCGACGGCTCTGTAAGCACCCGGTTGAGCAAACTGGCGCAGTCAATTATGTCGTGATGCGGCGGCTGCCCGGCGCACACAGATCGAGAGGAAAATGAGATGTCTGTTAAGGCTTCTGAAATTAGCGAGCTGATTAAAGATCGCATCAAGAACTTCGAGGCGAATGCTGAAGCTCGTGATGTCGGTACCGTGGTCAGCCTTACCGACGGTATCGTCCGTATTTACGGTCTGAGCAATGTGGCCTACGGCGAAATGCTGGAGTTCCCTGGCGATACTTTTGGCCTGGCCTTGAACCTGGAGCAAGATTCAGTCGGCGCCGTGGTGCTGGGTGACTACAAGCACATCTCTGAAGGCGACACGGTGAAGACCACCGGGCGTATTTTGGAAGTGCCGGTCGGTGAAGAACTGCTGGGTCGCGTGGTTGATTCCCTGGGTCTGCCGATTGATGGCAAAGGCCCTATCGATGCCAAGACTTTCGAGCCCATCGAGAAAGTGGCGCCCGGTGTAATCTGGCGTAAGTCAGTGGATGAGCCGGTGCAGACTGGCCTGAAGTCTATTGATGCCATGGTCCCGGTTGGTCGCGGTCAGCGTGAGCTGATTATCGGTGACCGCCAGACCGGTAAGACTGCTGTGGCCATCGATACCATCATCAACCAGAAAGGCACAGGCGTTAAGTGCATCTACGTGGCTGTTGGACAGAAGAATTCGTCTATCGCCAACGTCGTGCGCAAGCTGGAAGAGCACGGCGCCATGGAGCACACCATCGTGGTTGCTGCTGCCGCTGCCGAGTCCGCCGCCATGCAGTACATTGCTCCTTACGCCGGTTGCGCCATGGGCGAGTACTTCCGCGACAAGGGCGAAGACGCTCTGATTATTTATGACGATTTGACCAAGCAGGCATGGGCCTACCGCCAGGTATCCCTGCTGCTGCGTCGTCCCCCGGGTCGTGAAGCGTATCCCGGTGACGTGTTCTACCTTCACTCCCGTTTGCTGGAACGTGCTGCGCGCGTGAGCGAAGCCTGGGTTGAGAAGGAAACCGATGGCAAGGTCAAAGGCAAGACTGGTTCACTGACGGCGCTGCCGATCATTGAGACCCAGGCTGGTGACGTGTCGGCATTCGTGCCCACCAACGTGATCTCCATTACCGATGGCCAGATCTTCCTGGAAACCGATCTTTTCAACGCAGGCATTCGTCCGGCTATCAACGCCGGTCTGTCTGTGTCTCGTGTGGGTGGTGCAGCACAGACCAAGATCATCAAGAAGCTTGGTGGTGGTGTGCGTCTGGCGCTTGCCCAGTACCGTGAATTGGCGGCATTCGCCCAGTTCGCATCGGATCTGGATGAGACCACTCGCAAGCAGCTCGAGCGTGGCCAGCGTGTTACCGAACTGATGAAGCAGAAGCAGTACTCGCCTCTGTCCATTGGTCAGATGGCCCTGTCCCTGTTTGCTGTGAACGAAGGCTTCCTGGACGAAGTGCCGGTCAAGAAGATCGTGGATTTTGAAGCGGGTCTGCACGCACATATGCGCGCTGCTCACTCCGCTCTGGAAGACAAGATCAATTCCACGGGCGACTTCAATGACGACATCGCAGCCGAACTGAGAAAGGTTGCGGAAGAGTTCAGGGCCACCGGAGCCTACTAGGCACCCGTACCAGGAGCGAGAGCAGATGTCAGGCGCAAAAGAAATCCGCGGCAAGATCAAGAGTATCAAGAATACTCAGAAGATCACCAAAGCCATGGAAATGGTGGCTGCCAGCAAAATGCGCAAAGCGCAGGACCGCATGGCAGCGGCCCGCCCCTATGCGGATCGCATTCAGCATGTGATCGGTCACCTGGCCCAGGCAAATCCTGACTTCCAGCACCCCTTGCTGGTTGAGCGTACGGAAATTCGCCGGGTCGGTTACCTGATCATCTCCACTGACCGTGGCTTGTGCGGTGGCTTGAACAACAATTTGTTCAAGCGTGCGCTGCACCACATGCAGGAAATGAAAGCGGCCGGAGCAGAAATTGATCTGTCCCTGGTGGGCTCCAAGAGCGCGACATTCTTCCGCCGCTTTGGCGCTCGCATCGTGTCCCAGGTTTCGCACCTGGGCGACTCGCCTCATGTGACCGATCTCATCGGTAGCGTGAAGCTGCTGTTGGATGCTTACGCGAGCGGTGAACTGGATGCGGTGTATCTGGTGCATAACACCTTTGTGAGCACCATGAGTCAGGAGCCCACGCTCAATCAGCTGTTACCGGTTGAGCCGATGGACAAGGACGACCTGCAGTCTCACTGGGATTACATCTACGAACCTACGGCCGCTGAATTGCTGGAAGACCTGCTGAACCGATATACGGAAAGCCAGGTCTACCGCGCGGTGTTGGACAATATTGCCTGTGAACAGGCAGCCCGGATGGTGGCGATGAAGGCCGCTACAGATAACGCTGGTGACTTGATCGGCAATCTGCAGCTGGTTTACAACAAGGCCCGCCAGGCGGCTATTACGCAGGAACTTTCAGAAATTGTAAGCGGTGCAGCAGCGGTTTAAACCCGCGGGCATCGCAAAGTCAAAGTATCGAGGACAAAGGCATGAGCTTGGGAAAAACGGTTCAGATTATCGGCGCGGTTGTGGACGTGGAGTTTCCGCGTGATGCGATCCCCAAAGTCTATGACGCACTTCTGCTGGAAGAGACCAATCTGACGCTGGAAGTCCAGCAGCAGCTCGGTGACGGCGTTGTTCGTACCATTGCGATGGGTGCTTCCGAAGGCGTTAAGCGCGGCCAGTCCGTGCGCAACACCGGGGCTCCTATCCAGGTGCCGGTTGGTACCGCCACCCTGGGCCGCATCATGGACGTGCTGGGCACGCCTATCGATGAGGCTGGTCCCATCCCAACCGAAGAGCGCATGCCTATCCATCGCGCGGCTCCTCTTTACGAGGACCAGGCCGGTGCCATGGAAATCCTGGAAACAGGTATCAAGGTTATCGACCTGATCATGCCCATCTCCAAGGGCGGCAAGATTGGCCTGTTCGGCGGTGCCGGCGTGGGCAAGACCGTTACCCTGATGGAACTGATTCGTAACATCGCTATCGAGCACTCGGGTTACTCGGTGTTTGCCGGTGTCGGTGAGCGTACTCGTGAAGGTAATGACTTCTACCATGAGATGAAAGAATCCGGCGTGTTGGACAAGGTGGCACTGGTTTACGGCCAGATGAACGAGCCGCCAGGAAACAGGTTGCGTGTTGCGCTGTCCGGTCTGACCATGGCCGAGAAGTTCCGTGACGAAGGCCGTGACGTGCTGATGTTTATCGATAACATCTATCGTTACACCCTGGCCGGAACCGAGGTGTCTGCACTGTTGGGCCGTATGCCCTCCGCCGTGGGTTACCAGCCCACCCTGGCCTCTGAGATGGGTGCCCTGCAGGAGCGCATTACCTCCACCAAGACCGGTTCCATCACTTCATTCCAGGCCGTGTACGTGCCTGCGGATGACTTGACCGATCCGTCACCCGCCACCACCTTTGCTCACCTGGACGCCACCCTGGTGTTGTCGCGTCAGATCGCGGAACTGGGTATCTACCCGGCCGTGGATCCCCTGGATTCAACCTCTCGCCAGCTGGATCCGCTGGTCATTGGCCAGGATCACTACGACACCGCCCGTGCTGTCCAGGCCACCTTGCAGCGCTATAAAGAGTTGCAGGACATCATCGCGATCCTGGGTATGGACGAGCTGTCGGAAGAAGACAAGCAGTCTGTGACCCGCGCTCGTAAAATTCAGCGCTTCCTGTCCCAGCCGTTCTTCGTGGCAGAGACCTTCACCGGAAGCCCTGGCAAGTACGTGACCCTGGCCGAGACCATTCGCGGCTTCAAGGGTATTATTGCCGGTGATTACGACCACTTGCCTGAGCAGGCTTTCTACATGGTAGGTACCATTGAAGAAGCCGTCGCCAAGGGCGAGACGCTGAAGTAGGCACCAGGGGGAGTTACCCATCATGGCAAGCACAATTCGGGTCGACATAGTCAGCGCAGAAGGCGAAATCTATAGTGGCGATGCCATCATGGTCTTCGCCCCTGCCAGCCAGGGCGACCTGGGCATCGCGCCCCGGCACGCTCCGCTGATTACCACCATGCGACCGGGCGAAGTCCGGGTGCAGACCGAGGACGGTGAGGAGCAGTTCTTCTTCATCACCGGCGGTGCCTTGGAAATCCAGCCTTACCAGGTAACTGTGCTGGCCGATACGGCCATGCGTGCCCATGATCTTGATGAGGCTGCGGCAATTGACGCCAAGCGCCGTGCCGAGGAAGCCATGGACAATCAGGAATCTGATTTCGATATGGCCGCCGCCCAGAGCGAACTGGCAGTGATCAGCGCCCAGCTCAAGGCCATCCAGAAATTGCGGAAACAGGCCAAGCGCTAGCATCTACGCGCCTGTGCGACGGCAAGAAAGCCCAACGGCCGCCTCTCACAGGGCGGCCTTTGTGCATCAGGCTTCAGCCAAACCTGGCCCCGATCCAAGTTGCGATCCGCATCACAGCCAGTGCTACCCCGGCTGAGGTATTATTAATAAATATATTTTTGCCAAGAGAACAGCAAGCATGGCACTGAGCATCGTCGTACTGGCCGCCGGGCAAGGTACCCGTATGAAGTCTGACCTGCCCAAGGTGTTGCAGCCCATGGCCGGCCGCCCCCTGTTGGCCCATGTCCTGGAGCGCTGCCAGGAACTGTCTGCCGATGCCGTCCACGTGGTCTATGGCCATGGGGGCGAGACCGTAAAGCAGGCATTTTCCGAAAGTTCGGTGAACTGGGTGCTCCAGGCCGAGCAACTGGGTACGGGTCATGCCGTGCAACAGGCAGCGCCCCACATTCCAGCTGATCACAACGTCCTCGTGCTGTGTGCCGACGTTCCCTTGATCAAAACCGAGACCTTGAAGCAACTCCTGGCTGAGCTGGACCGGCACCCCCTGTCCCTGCTGACGGTGGATATGACTGATCCCTCCGGTTATGGCCGGATCATTCGCGGCGCCGATGGCGCGGTAAAGGCGATTGTTGAACACCGGGACGCCAGCGCCGAACAGCGTGCCGTGAAAGAGATCAACACCGGCCTGCTGGCTGCCCGGGCAGACAAGCTGGCCGGATGGCTGGATGGGCTCAGGGCGGATAACGACCAGAAAGAATACTACCTGACCGACATCGTAGCCCTGGCGGTTGCCGACGGCGATTCAGTGGCTGCTGTGACCTGCGGCAGCGAATCCGAAGTGCTTGGGATCAATGACAAGCTGCAGCTTGCCGAGGCGGAAGCGGTCTATCGACGGCGCCAGGCGGAGATATTGATGCGTGCCGGGGTAACCCTGGCAGATCCGGCCCGGGTGGACGTGCGTGGCACGCTGGAATGTGGCCGCGATGTGTTCATCGATGTAAACGCTGTGTTTGAGGGCAAAGTGGTGCTGGGGGACCGGGTCCGTATCGGACCCAACGCGTTCCTGAAAGATGTGGAACTGGGTGATGACACCGAGGTTCTGGCTAATTGCGTCATGGAACAGGTCCGTGCCGGCAAGGCCTGCAACCTGGGACCGTTTGCACGCCTGCGGCCCGGCGCAGAACTCGCTGACAAGGTGAAGGTCGGCAATTTCGTCGAAATTAAGAAAAGCGTGATCGGTGAAGGCAGCAAGGTGAATCACCTGACCTACGTGGGCGATACCACGGTGGGCGTGGCCGCCAACGTGGGCGCCGGCACCGTGACCTGCAATTACGATGGTGTGAACAAGTACAAGACCGTGATAGGCGACGGCGCTTTCATCGGCTCCGGCGTTTTGCTGGTGGCCCCGGTGGAAGTGGGCGCCGGCGCGGTGATCGGCGCGGGCTCGGTGATTACCAAGCCGGCGCCAGAGAACAAGCTAACCGTGGCACGAGCCCGGCAGGTGGTGGTTCCCGGCTGGAAGCGCCCTGAAAAGAAGCCGAAAAACTAACGTAACGGGATTTAAGGACATGTGTGGAATTGTTGGAGCGGTTGCCGAGCGCAACGTGGTGCCCATTCTCCTGGAAGGCCTGCGTCGACTGGAATACCGGGGATATGACTCCGCCGGAATTGCCCTGCTGGGTGAAGACGGAAAGGTGGTTCGCCAGCGCGCCCACGGCAAGGTCCACAAGCTGGAAGAAGCCCTGGAGGCATCGCCCTGTGTGGGTGGAACCGGCATTGCCCATACACGCTGGGCCACCCATGGGATTCCCAACGAGCGCAACGCCCATCCCCATGTGGCACAGGGCGGGACCCTGGCGCTGGTGCACAATGGCATCGTTGAAAATTACGAGGCGCTCAGGGAAGAACTCCGTGGCCTGGGTTACGAATTCACCTCCGAGACCGACACCGAGGTGGTGGCAAACCGGGTTCACTACCGCAGCAAGGAGGCGCCGGACCTGCTGAGCGCTGTTCAGCGCACCGTAGCTGAACTTGAGGGCGCCTATGCCCTGGCTGTGCTGTCCGAGTCAGACCCGGAGACTCTGGTGGTCGCCCGACAAGGCGCGCCGGTAGTGCTGGGCGTGGGCCTGGGTGAAAACTTCGTCGCCTCGGATGTATCCGCCCTGCTCCCGGTTACCCGCAAGTTTATATTTCTCGAAGAAGGCGATGTTGCCCGCCTGACCCGTGAAAAGATTGAAATCTTCGACGTCCAGGGCAATCCCGTTGAGCGCCC
>JBFFTZ010000007.1:0-17633 GCA_041571575.1 Gammaproteobacteria bacterium
GACGGCATCGATCTCCCGAAGCTTTCCGCCGCCGGGGTCGAAATCTTCTTCACCCAGGTCTTCCGCGACGGTTTCTTCCATGCCGACATGCACCCCGGCAATATTTTCGTGGACGTCACCACTCCCGAATTCCCGCGTTATATCGCTGTGGACTTCGGCATCGTGGGCACCCTGAGCACCCGGGACCAGTACTACCTGGCCGAGAATTTCCTGGCCTTCTTTAATCGGGACTACTACCGGGTGGCCAAGCTACACCTGGACTCGGGCTGGGTACCGCCAGAAACCCGGCTGGATGAACTGGAGTCGGCATTCCGGACAGTGTGCGAACCCATCTTCGCCAAGCCCCTGGAAGAAATTTCCTTCGGCCAGTTACTGGTGCGCCTGTTCCAGACGGCGAGACGTTTCAACATGGAAGTTCAACCCCAGTTGATCCTGCTGCAGAAAACCTTGCTGCATATCGAGGGCCTGGGCCGCCACCTGTATCCCCAGCTGGATTTATGGGAAACCGGCAAGCCAATACTTGAACGCTGGATGCGAGACCGTCTCAGCGGCGCCAACGTACTGGCCAAGCTGCGTCAGCAACTTCCCGATCTGAACGAGACTCTCCAGGATGTACCCCAGTTGGTACAGACCCTGGTGCAACAAGCCACCGAAGGTCGCCTGAGCATCACCGTCAACGACCCGGGAGTCAGTGCGCTGCGCGAGGAAATTGCCCAGTCAGCCCGGGCCCGCTACACAGGCATGGCCGCCGGCGCAGTATTAATTGCCGGCGCCCTGCTGATTGGCCTGGATGTTCGGCCCGAGTGGTTGGGCTGGGTCGTGAGCGCCACGGGCGCTGCGCTCTTGCTGATCAATCGCCCCTCGGCGAGCTAGTTACGCCATTCACCGAGCAGGAACAATGCTCGGAATCAATTCGAGGCTTACGAACACAAACGTTGTTGTGGCAAGAGCAACTGTGGTTAGACCTGAGTTTTTAACGCCGTCCAAAAGCAGGCCAAGGCGTTTTCATGTAAGCTAGTTAGCATACCCCCGCTCGAAACTGACTCGACTCAATGAAGTCGTGACCATGGATTTCGCCCAGTTTCACCATTATTTTCATTTCCAACCAGGTAGCAAATATGAAACTTGCGATTTTGTCGTGTGGACCGAACTCTTATAGTACGCGTCGACTAAAAGAAGCGGCGCTGGAAAGAAAATACGACGTCAAAGTGCTCGATACTCTGAAGTTCGCCATTGATCTGGAGGAAGGCTCCCCGGACCTCTATTATCGGCAGAAATCACTGAGCGAGTATGACGCCGTGCTGCCTCGTATTGGCGCCTCAATCACCTATTACGGCACGGCCGTGGTCCGGCAGTTTGAAGAGATGGATGTCTTCTGCGCCAACACCGCGAACGGCATCACCAATTCCCGCGACAAATTGCGCAGCCTGCAAATACTGAGTCGTCATCACATCGGCATACCCCGCACGACGTTTGTAAAGGACAAGAGGGACGTGCTGCCGGCGATTGCACGTGTCGGCGGTGCTCCGGTAGTCATCAAGCTGATCGAAGGAACCCAGGGTATCGGCGTATTGCTCGCCGAGACCATCAAGGCAGCCGAATCTATCATCGAACTTCTGCAGAGCCAGAAACAGAATGTGCTCATTCAAAAGTTCGTCGCCGAAAGCCGGGGAAAGGATATTCGTGCGTTCGTTGTCGGAGACCGCGTGGTGGCAGCGATGCGACGGGTCGCCCAGGGACAAGAGTTCCGCAGCAACGTACACCGCGGCGGCATTGCCGAGGCCGTCGAACTAAGCGACGAGTATCGTGAAACGGCGGTGCGTGCCGCACAAATACTTGGCTTGCGCATCGCCGGCGTGGATATGCTTGAGAGTTCGAGTGGCCCACAGATCATGGAAGTGAACTCATCGCCGGGTCTCGAAGGCATCGAGAAATGCACCCAGCTGGACATCGCCGGCGCTGTGGTCGAGTACATTGCCGCACGGGTCGATTTTCCGGACATCGATATCCGACAGCGCCTGACGGTCAGTCGTGGCTATGGGGTCAGTGAGATATTGATACGCGCTGGGTCGAACTTCGATGGCAAAACCATCATGGAAACCAAACTCAGAGACAGCGATATCAATGTGCTCACTTTATACCGTGGCACAACCGTAATCCCGAATCCGCGTGACAAGCGCACATTGCAGGCAAACGATCGCTTGCTATGTTTTGGCAAGCTCGATGGGATGCGAGACTTGCTGCCTCCCAAGGCTCAGCGCAGAAGGCAGCCAGCGGTTGGGATCCTCCAGCAGGGCCCAGAAGACTAGCTTTAACGCCACGCATGACTAATTGATCCAGGGCCCCAATCGGGGCCCTTATTTTTGATGGCCAGGCCCACTTGTTGAAGTTTCGGCAGGAGAACTTATCGCAATCAAATTAATTGCGGTTCGACCCCAATTCTTCACACCATGAATCTGCCTTATGTTAACTGCAGCGGCTATTTCTAGAACAATGGCAAATTTGTTCTATACTCATTTTTCACGAATCTTAAGAATAAGAACTAATAATCTTCAGGGAGCAAGATAATGAAACGATTCATATATCGATTTCTCGTGGTTTGCATTTCCGTCGCATCGGGCACTGCGCTAGCCGGCGAATCCGGACTTAAGGCCGAGGCTTTTAGCGAATTGCAGGCTGCGGGTGTCGATAAATACCTGGGAACATCCCAGTCGACCGCAAGCGTCCACGGCGTATGGACCAAACATGCTTTTGATCGCAACAATGACGGCCCGATTTGCATCGCTGGTACCGACTATTCGGTGTTTACCAGGCAGGGTGACCCCAAAAAGCTGTTGATCTTCCTGCAGGGCGGCGGCGCCTGCTGGCAGAATTTCTACAATTGCAACGTCCTGGCCGAAGACCAGTCGCCTCCCCAAGACGGTCCTTTCCCGGGGGTCTTTGACTCCACTATGGCGGATAACCCGTTTGCAGACTACTCGGTTGTCTACATGCCGTACTGTGACGGTTCAACCTTTGGTGGCGACAACGACGTGAACGATCCGACCTGGCAGGCCTACATCGAAGAAGAGTTGGGGCTGCCGCCGGGATATGGACCACCGACACGCCACCACCGAGGGCTGCGGAATGCCAGCGCCGGTATGGATGTCGCGAAAGAAATGTTCCCGAGAGCCAAGCAGATCACGGTCATGGGTCACAGTGCCGGTGGCGTCGGCGCTGCCGCCTTCGCACCGTTCCTGGCCCGCTTCACCTTCGGCAATAGCACCAAGCTCACTGTCTACAATGACGCAGGGCCGATCGCGGTCAACTTGGGCACGCCACCCACGGCGGTCAGTCCTCCCGATATCCCCTGGATGTCAGTCTATGCCCGTCAGAATGACTGGCAATTTTATAAGTTCTATCCTCAAAGCTGCGTCGATGACGGCCGTTGCAATGCCTTTGGCCAGCAGACCGGGATTATCAACTGGCGACTCGAAAAGGATTCGACAATCCGCGAGGGGTTTTATGAGACCGACTCCGACCGGACAAATCGGTTCTTCGCGCAAGGCGATGGCTCATTAATGCCCCCCCAGGCTTACCGCGACCTGATCCTCACCGAGCACGGCGCGTTAAACGCGGCTTACCCGAAACGTTACAAGCGTTTCATCGTCAGCGGCGATGACACCCATGGTGCCGTGCAGGTAACGGCGCGTACGCCTAATTTCCCGTATCTGCAGCCATTTTCCTTCTATACCCGGGAGGCCAACGGCACGGCCCTGACCGACTGGGCCACCGAACTGGTCCGCATCGGGGCACGCCAGTCACAGTTTGGCTGGAAAGACATTGTCGAAGATTACGTTCAGGTTGCGACTCCGTAGAACTGGTTTCTGAAACCAAGAGGCCCCTCATCGAGGGGCCTCTTCTGTTTCTGGTTGCCCGGGACGGACTAGCCCGCGCAAGCCGATATACCCGCAGGGTTCACGCCGTAAACCTATCAGGACGAGTAATTGGAGCCGATTCGAGATTCAGGGCAACGGCCTTCATTACAGCAAGGTTAATTGGGGTTCGACCCCAATTCTTCCTTCAGCCAACCTGCGTCTTCACGCGCTGAAAGAGGGCGGTTCGTCGATGGCGCCCGCCTGTAAAATAGGGGCTACATCAAGATCATCCGCATCCATCATCTTCGCGATTCTCAGGAGAGAGGATCGCAGCATTTGCTGCTCCCAGCCTTCAAGCGCACAGAACTTGCGATAAAACTCGGCCTGCAGCGGCTCGGGCGCGGATGCCATCTTGTCGCGACCGAGGTCCGTCAGACTGACATTGATAATTCGCTTGTCCTTGCTCGATTTTTCTCGCTTAACCAATCCGTCTCGTTCCAGGCGATCGATGATTCTGGTTGCCGTTGCCTGTGAAACAACGATGTGGCGTGCCAGCGTACTGGTGGGTGGATTGCCCTCTTTTTCTATTCCCTGCATCAGCAGCAACTGTGGCGCTGTCAGTCCCGACTCTTTCGCGAGCTTCTGCGAATAGATGTCAGTCGCCCGCATTATTCTGCGGAGCGAAATCAGTATGTCGTCGGAATCTCTCACTGTGTATTTGACCTTGTCACGGAAATGGCCGGCGTGCCTAGTCTAATTGAAACTGATCCGAGACGTCTCTACCCAGTGCGTCCCTCAGTGGCGATAGCCTTGATGCAAAGTTCCGCCAGACTTCAAGGCCGCCCCGATAGATGGGCTGGCGAACCTGTTCCGAGCTCGGCGTCCGGATATTACGTTCGGTTTGATGAAACTCGAGACAACTATCTTCGAACGGTAGTCCGCAGAATTCAAGCATCCGCCGAAGCTGCCCTTCAAGATCATCAACCACGTCTTCATGGGCGACGCGCAGCACGAACCCGGGCAGCACCTCGTCCCAGTGCGCCATGAGGCGCACATAATCAGAGTAATACCGACCGATATCGGCCAGATCGTAGCTGAATTCCTGGCCTTCTGCGAACAATTGTTTCCAAGCGCTGAAGCAGCACGCCATCGGGTGGCGACGCGCGTCAATGACTCTTGCATTAGGCAATATCAGTTTAATCAATCCCAGGTGCCTAAAGTTGTTCGGCATCTTGTCGATGAACAGCGGGGCTTGCTCCCGATGCACGCGCGTCTCGTCAATGTAGGTGCGGCCAATTGCGGCCAACTCCTCCGGCGTCAGATCCGCCAGGTTGTCGGGGTATGTCGTGCCATCTTTCCTGGCTTGTCGACGCAGGCTCTGGGACAGCGAAAGGATATTGGGCAATTCGAGGGTGCCGTCGATCTGGCTGTGGGAAGAAAGAATCTGTTCCAGAAGCGTAGAGCCCGCTCGGGGCAGGCCGACGATGAAGATCGGGTCGGGCGCGTCGTAGCCGGTGCCTTTGCGGTCCTCGAAGAAAGTGGACGTGCAAACCCGATGCTGCGCCTCGAGGTCTTTGCTCATGTCGTCAGCGCTGTAGCGGCTCTGGCACTTCTTCAAGGCGTTGCCGCGGGCGTAATGATCGAAAGCAGCATCATAGTCGCTGCGATCCTCGTAGGCTTTTCCGAGTGCGAAATTTAGGTAGACGCGGTCCATGTGCGACAGGTCGGCGCTCTTATCCTGAGCGCGCATCTGCCGCAGTTCATCATCACCGAATGAATAGACCTTGAGGTTGGCCAGCGAGTAATACGCTTCGCCATACTGTGGCTGACTGGCCAGTGCCGCGCGGTAGCTGTCGACGGCGGCATCGTAACGTCCTCGGGTTTTCAGTGCATGGCCCCTGGAGGTCAGCGTAACCGGGTCTCGCGGCACCTCTTTGAGAATTTCATCAAAAGCCTGCAGTGCAGCGTCGTATTTTCCTGTCTGCATGCATTCGACGGCATAGATGGATCGCAATTTGAGGTTGTCCGGGTCGCTGTCGAGCAACGTCGTCGCCTGTGCCAGCGCCTCATGAAATTTTTGACGTTTGCGCAGCGCCTGAATGTAGTCGATTCGCGCCGGAACATTGTCGGGTTCAAAACGCAGCGCCGCCTCAAGGAGAAACTCTGCATCGTCAAGGACACCCAGGCGCATACCAATATCTGCCAACAACCGCATCGCAGCCACGTGGTGTGGGACCTTCTGCAAAAACCGGCGGACGATCTCCTCGGCTTTCAGCAAACGGCCTTGTGAAATCAGGTCCATCACACCCAGGAGCGGCCGCGGCAATTCGTGCAGACGGGCAATTTCCTGTTGGACCTGTTCGGCCTGCTGTTGCATGTCTTTAGAGAGCAGAATGTCGAGCTGCCCCCGCCACGCGGCTACCAGCGCCGGATTAAAGTGGGTGGCGCGAGTATAGGCGAGCAGTGCCGCATCGGGCCGCCCCGCATCGCGATAATTATGGCCTTCTTCCTGGTGGGCACGGCCATGGTCGGGCGCCAGCGCTTTGAGTTGCCGCAGCACCTCGAGCGCTGCGTCAAACCGCCTGCTATAGCGATAGCAGACGGCGGACATGTAGAGGGCCTCGAGGTTCGCCGGGTCTTCGCCCAGCAGGCCGTTGAGGTCGGTCAACGCCTCGTCGAAGCGCTTCTCTACTATTTTTTGCTGTACGGCGGCGAGCACTGCGATCAGAACTTTAACCCCAGTCGCACACCGATCGTTCGCGGTCGCGAGTAGCTTACCCGCTGGCGATCGAAGACAAAGTCGCGCGCGACTTCCGCACGCTCATCGGTCAGATTGTCAGCATACAATTCCGCAGACCACCGGTCGGCGCTAACTCCTGCCGTCAGCCCGATGATTGTCCAGCTATCCATTTCGTCACGGTTGATGGAAATGATGTCGCTGGACGACTCCGAGGAGAACGACAGGACCGGCATAACGTGCGCGATCAGACCGCTGTTCGGCAAATCCCACTCGTAGCGAGCACGTAACGTGCCTTGCAATTCCGGCGCATAGGCCAGTTCTTCACCCCGCCGCACGTCATTGGTCGGCGTCAATACGTTGGTAATCTCGGTGTCAAGGATAGAAAATGCACCGGAAACCGTTAGCCCCTCGCTAAAGTCTGGTAGCCAGACAAAGTCACCCTCGAGCCCGACGATTTCGGCGTTAGCCGCGTTGTCCGAGAAAAACAGGTTGGTGATACTCGGGTCGAAGATCGTCGTCTGCAGGTTTTCCACGTCGATCATAAACAGGGCCGCGTTTAATTGCAGCGTAGCGTCGAAAAAGGTCGACTTGACGCCCAGCTCCCAGTTGGTGACATTATCCGTATCCAACGCGTACGGTACTGTGAAGTTGTTCGGTCCCGCCGCCCCGCCTGGGCGATTCAGGAGCCCGGGACGAAAACCTTCCGACCACGTGAAGTAATACATTTGATCGCTATTTGGCCGCCAAGTGCTGGTGAACTTGAAGATCACACCATCCGTGGCTGCCTTGTCAGGCGCACCCACTGTGTTGTCCGGCGAGAACTGCGCCGAGATGTTGGTGCCAAATTCCTGGGCATCCGTTGTCTGTCCGAGGTTGTAAAATGACGAATTTGCACTGCCTTCAAAGTCGACCTCAATATCGTAGTACCGGGCGCCAACCGTGATCGCGAACTGTTCGGAGAAATCGTATTTAGCTTCACCGAAAATGCCGAATTGTTCGTCGGTGCGCAGCACATCGTTGCGGAAAATCACGCCTGTCGGAAATGGGCCGGCATCACTGTAATAACCCGGCTGCGCGTTGCCGATTTCGCCGGTGACGGTTGTGTTGGTCAGCGGGTAGTTTGGCGCGAACCCGGTAGAAACCCCGTCAAACCCAATAACGTTCACGGAACCCGGATACGTGAAATCGTTAATTTCTGCCAACTCCATGTTCTGGTAGAACGCGCCCGCAGTAACGCGCAAAGCCTTGTTCTGGTCCGTAGTAATTCGGAACTCATGACTCGTCACTTTCGTTTGTGTCGAACTGTCGACGAACAAATTGGGCGCGTGACAGGTGCCGGTCGGCGCAGCCGCAGGGTAAGTGACGCTGCCGTCGCAGATGTAATAGGGAAGGTACTGACCGACGAACAGATAATCAGAGTAGTCGACGATCTGGTCAGTCTCGCGATCAGTGTAAGCACCCGAGTAAACGAGCTGCAGTTCCCCGATGTGGCCTTCGAGTGTCCAAGCCGTATTGCTGAACTCGTCCTTTACGGAGTCTTGGCTGAAGCGCTGAATTTCGAGATCATCCAGTGTGGGGTCAGCGAAAAAGACGCCATCCACGTCCAGGCTCTGCTCCATGCGCGCGACCAGCAGGCTCCAGTCGTCATTGATGTTCCAGCGGGCTCCAATGCGTCCACCGTTGTAGGTTGCTTCATTGAAGTCCTCCTCAACCAGCGCGCTGTTGTCGGCGGAGATGAAGTTGACGGCGCTCAGATCGGCCGTGGACTGGAAACCCGCCCGCTGAGCCGTAACCGGAACGCCGTTTTCGCGGACGGTGCCTTCGGGCCGGAATCGACCGCTTTCGCTGGCATCCCGAGTGCCGGCAACATTGTCGATATAACCACCCTGGGTATCGGTATAAAAGACGCCTCGTAACGCAACCGTATCGCTTATGGGGAGATTCAGCATGGCCTCCAGGTTGCTGTTCATGTCGCCATGAGCAACGCTCGCGGCGCCGAGTTTCACGCTGCCGTACAGCTCACCTATTTCCGGCTTGTTCGTGATCAGGCGTATGTTGCCGGCCTGCGAGCTGGCGCCAAACAGTGTGCCTTGTGGCCCCGCCAGCACTTCGATGCGTTTCAGGTCGGCAGCGTAAACATCCAGATTTCGGCCTGGCTGAGACAGCGGCTGATCATCGAGATAGAAGGCCACGTTGGGTGCAAGGCCGGCGACGCCGGCCGTCGTCAGGTTTGGTGTAGTTGAGGCGACGCCGCGAATGTAGACGGTGTTCTGGCCTGGGCCGCTACCTCCAGCCGTGACGCCCGGGAGTTGCAGCACATAGTCTGCGAAATTGTCGATCCCCAGGTCGTCTATCGCATCACCTGAGAGTACGGATACCGCAATCGGTACGTCCTGCAGAGATTCTTCGACCTTGGTCGCGGTAACGACGACTTCTTCAACGTGGCGCTTGGGCTTTTTCTGTTGAGCGTATGTGCCTGGTGCGTGCAGAGCTAATGCTACTGCCGCAGCGACAGCGCTGCAGCGTACAGCCGGTTTTGATATGCGCATGGAACTCCCGGGAGGTTTATTTGTAGCGCGCAAGCGTAAAGTACTTTTGGGTGCAAGTACAGTCACGTCGTGCGCACTGGGGGAATCGGTGGTTTTTACCCCTATATCTTGGTAATATTGCGGCGCCTCGCAGATTTAGCGGCAAGATGGGACGATTATTCAATTAGCCGGCTAACTTGTTACCCTTCGTACACTAACTAAAAAAATGGTCCCCCATCACTATGCCACGCTTCCGTTATCAAACCGGCCACAAGGTCGGCGAAAATAATATTCAGCTGCTTGGGCTGGACCTGCACAACCCCGTTTTCTTCACCAGCGCGGCGCTGATACTGCTTTTTGTCATTAGCACACTGTTTGCGCCTGAATACGCCGCTGCCGTCCTCGGCAACGCTCGTGAATGGACGCTAGAGCATGCACACTGGTTCTTCAGTCTGACGATCGCTGCGGTATTTCTTTTTTGCGTGTATCTTGCCGTGTCACCGTTGGGGCGCATCCGGCTTGGCGGGCCAACGGCCACGCCGGACTTCGGTACGCTATCGTGGCTGGCCATGCTGTTTTCCGCAGGTGTCGGTATCGGCCTGATGTTTTGGGGCGCCGCAGAACCACTGGCTTATTTCACCGGGTGGGGTGGCACCCCCCTGAACGCGGTTCCAGAATCCACCCAAGCGCGCCGATTGGCAATGAGTGCAACGATATTTCATTGGGGGCTTTACCCGTGGAGCGTTTATGCGCTGCTAGGCCTGGCGCTAGCCTTCTTTACGTTTAACAAGGGCCTGCCACTAACGATTCGCTCCTGTTTTTTTCCGTTGCTCGGCGACCGGATCTGGGGATGGCCGGGACACATAATCGACACACTTGCTGTTGTCGCAACCATCTTCGGGCTGGCTACGTCACTAGGCTTCGGCGCCATACAGACGGCATCGGGACTTCATTACCTGTTCGGCATCGATGCCGGGATTGCCACTCAGGTGGGTGTCATCGTCGGCGTAACCTCGGTAGCCACCCTGTCGGTGGTTCGGGGCTTGGACAAGGGCGTTCGAGTGCTCAGCAACGTCAACAGTATTCTCGCCCTAAGCCTGTTGGCCTTCGTGCTATTGGCTGGACCAACCGGCAAGATTTTGGTTGAGATTCCCACCAATGCTGCACGCTATGTGGGCGACATGTTGCCACTCACGAACTGGTTCGACCGCGAAGACAAGGCGTGGTACCAGTCATGGACGATTTTCTACTGGGCGTGGTGGATTTCCTGGTCACCGTTCGTCGGGATGTTTATCGCCCGCATTTCGAGAGGCAGAACGATCCGCGGATTCATGGCAGCCGTGCTGCTCATGCCGGTTGCGGTCAGCATTATCTGGTTTACCGTTTTCGGTACGACGGCGATCGAGCAGGCCGTGAATGGCGTCGGCGACCTCGCCAATGGGTTCACCGAAGCGCCCCTGGTGTTGTTCCAGATGCTCGACAATTTGCCCTTCGCGACGATCGTTTCCGTATTCGCCGTAATCCTGCTGCTGATCTTTTTTATTACGTCTTCCGACTCGGGGTCACTGGTCATCGACACGATTACCGCTGGCGGCAAGCTGCATGCCCCGGTTGCGCAACGCATTTTCTGGGCAGTCATGGAGGGCCTGGTGGCCGCCGTACTGCTGTTGGGTGGCGGCAGCACAGTCCTAAGCGCCTTGCAGGCCGGCGCGATCACCACAGCGCTGCCGTTCACGGTGATCCTGCTGCTTTGCTGCGTCAGTCTATATCGCGGACTGTCGCACGAACTTGGCTCGCTGCTAAACCGCGCGCCCTCGGAAGACGTGACCGAGATTCGGGCAGAACAAGTGAAGGGGCGGTGAGATGGTCGCCCGCTGCCAGGTTCGGCTATTTTTTGGTTTGCACCGAAATCTAATCCAGATTGGTCATTACTTTGCGGCCAAGTTTGACCAGCCTTCAGAGGCGGACCCAATCCGCCCTCGCGTACAGCAAGAACACTTTTGTGGCGTTGCGAATTAGTCTTTAGAAAGCGAGTGGTAATGACGCGAAAATCACCGACGCGGCGGTCAGTCCGCCCTCGGCCGTTCCGTGCCGCAATGCCAGCAGGCAGTGAACTGGCCATCCAGTTTTTCCCCGCAATCCGGACAATCCCACTGGGGAAGATCCGGCGATGGTCCTTTCAGGTGCTCCGCTACGATTTCGCCCGCCCGCTGAAGATCTTCGTCCCGGCTCACCCATAGCTGGGGCCAGACCTCGGTGAAAGGAACCTCGCCGCGCAGGGTGAACATTTGATCGTTCTTCACCAGGCAAGGAATGCCTTCCTGCTCCAGCAGGTTTTTCAGGTGCTGGACGGTGACCAGCGAATCCGTTGTGTAGATTTTTTTCACAGGTTGTTCACCCCGGCTGCAAGCCGTCCAGGAACTCGCCAATAGACTCGCCCTTTTCCATCACCTCCACCAGTGCGGAGCCGACAATGACGCCGTCCACGTGGGGAGCCAGGCGCTTAACCTGCTCGGCGGAGCGAATACCAAAGCCGGCGCACACCGGAATGGCTGACTTCTCGCGCACCCCATCCAGGTAATCCAGCATGTTGTCGCGTTCACTTGCGGCGCCCCCGGTGATGCCGGTAACCGTGACCGCATAAACAAACCCGGTGCTGGCATCACACAGTTTCTGGATGCGTGATTCCGGAGTAACCGGGCTGACCAGCTGCACCAGGGCCATACCCTGGCTGGTGATGCTTTCAATCATGGGGCCGGATTCCTCCAGGGGAAGATCCGGAACGATGAATCCACACACCCCGGCAGCCCGGGCGCGCCTGGCCAGCTCTTCCAGGCCGTAGGCCAGCAATGGATTCAGATAACTCATCAGCAGGATTGGCGCCTGGGCCGCCCGCCCCGCTTTCTGCATCTGCTCCAGCTGGTCGAGAATCCAGCGCACCGACACGCCGGCCTCCAGGGCCTGGTGACTGGCTCGCTGGATAGTCACGCCATCGGCCATGGGGTCCGAGAACGGCACGCCAAGCTCTACCACATCGCTGTGCTGGCTCACCTCGGTGAGGTGCTCCTGGAACTTGCCCGCATCCGGAAAACCCGCGGTCATGAATGCGATCATGGGTACACGACCCGCGGCACGAGCGTCACGCAGGGTCTGGGAAATCTGTTCGTGGGGAAGCATCAGCGTGACTCTCCTAAAGCGGCAGGGTGCGTAGTGTGGGCATGTCTTTATCGCCCCGACCGGACATGCCGATCAGTATGCGCTTGCCCGGATTCTCATGGGCCCAGCGTCGGGCGCCTGCCAGGGCGTGAGCACTTTCCAGGGCAGGAAGAATTCCTTCCAGCCGGCAACACTCGTTCAGCGCATCCAGGGCTTCCTCGTCGCCAATCACCTTGTACTGCACACGTCCTATTTGCTTGAGCAGGGCATGCTCAGGACCGACCCCCGGATAATCCAGGCCGGCCGATACCGAATGGGTCTCCTGCACCTGGCCGTCCGCGTCCTGCAGCAGCATGGAGAAGTTTCCGTGCAACACCCCCGGCGTGCCGTGGGACAGGGTCGCTGAATGATCACCCAGCGCGTCACCGCGTCCACCAGCCTCGATGCCAATGAGCTGGATGCTGCGATCCGCCAGCAAGGGATGGAACATGCCGATGGCGTTTGAGCCGCCACCCACGCAAGCAACTGCCACGTCCGGCAACACGCCTGTGGCCTCAAGGATCTGCGCCCTGGCTTCCTGGCCAATCACCGACTGCAGACGCTGGACCAGCGTGGGATACGGGTGGGGGCCAATGGCCGAACCCAGCAGGTAATAGGTTTGCTCCGGATCAGACACCCAGTCCCTGATTGCCTCGTCAATCGCGGCCCGCAAAGTACGGTCACCGGTGGTCACCGGAAACACCTCGGTACCCAGCCGACGCATACGATCCACGTTGGGCGCCTGGCGCTCGATGTCAATTTCACCCATGTAAACCCGGCACGGCAGGCCCAGTCGGGCGCAGGCCGCAGCGGTGGCAACACCATGCTGTCCGGCGCCGGTCTCGGCGACAATCCGCTTCACGCCCAGGCGCTTGGCCAGCAGGGCCTGGCCGATGGAGTTGTTGATCTTGTGGGCGCCAGTGTGGGCCAGGTCCTCGCGTTTGAACCAGACATCCGCGCCCCATGCTTCGCTGATCCTGGGGACGTGAGTCAGGGGCGTGGGACGACCTACCCAGTCATGCAGCTGGGCCCGCAATTCCTCCCGGAACTCCGGGGCATCCAGGTGATCGCGCATCCCCTGCTCCAGGCGCTCAAGGGCGGGCACAAGAGTCTCGGGGACGTATCGCCCACCGAACATGCCATAGCGACCGAACTCGTCCGGCAGGCTGCCGTCGATCAGGCGCTGCAACAGCTCTTCATTCTGTTCGCTTTGGGTTGGCTTACCAGACATCGTTCACTCCATTTCACTTTCTGCTGCACGCACTGCAGCCACAAATTCTCTGATTCTTGCCGGGTCTTTAACCCCCGGGGATGACTCGACACCGCTGCTGACATCCACCCCGAATGGCCTTACCGCTGCAATGGCTTTCGCCACGTTTCCCGGGTGCAGCCCACCGGCCAACACCAGCTGGGTGCGCTCCGCCAAACTGTGCGCCAAAGACCAATCGGCAGTTTCCCCGGCACCTGAGCGGGCGCCCTCGTACACCAGCCGCGTCGGAAACGATTCCGGAGCAGCATTTCGGTACACCGGCAGCGGCTCACACCCGGCGGGCAAGACAAAGCCATCCAGTGCATGGGCATCAGCCTGAAACCAGGTCGGCACGGCCATGTCAAACAACTCGTCAAACTCCCCGGGCGCCGGTGACAGGGTCACAACAACACTGCGGATACCGGGCGGCAACTGCTTGATCAGTTCCGCCGCCTGGGAGGCGGAAACCCGTCGTGGCGAGGCCGCCATGACAAAGCCTATGGCATCCACACCGGCCTGGACCGCAGCCTCCAGGGCAGCCCGGTCGCGAATGCCGCAAACCTTGATCCAGGTTCGGCTCACTTCGCCACCTCGCTGCTTTCCCGACCCGCGGCAAGCAACCCGGCCAATACCTGGGCCGGATCACCGGAGCGCATCAGTGCCGTACCCACCAGGGCCAGGTCATAGCCCAGGGCCCGGGCCCAACGGGCATGCTCCGGGGTTTCGATACCGCTTTCGGCGACCCGGTGGGACACGAACGGAAAAGACGGTGCAGCGGTTTCAAATCGTTGCGGGTCCACCTGGAGCGTTCTCAAGTCCCGACAATTCAGACCCAGCAGCAACTGGTCTGTTTCTGGCAAGCAGGAAAACAACTCGCCGCCTCGTGCCAGTTCCTGTTCATCAAAGGCTTCCACCAGCACGAACATGTTCTGCTCCAGGGCGGCACTGGTGATTTCCCGACACTGGGCATCATCCAGCATGGCGAGTATCACCAGCACACCACCGGCACCGGCAGCCCGGGCCTCCAGCACCTGGTAGGAATCCACCAGGAAGTCCTTTCGCATGACCGGAATAGCGTGCCCGGCCAGTGCGGCAGCCGCCTCGGACAGGTGCGTCAGCGAACCGCCAAATCGGCTGGGCTCGGTGAGCACCGACACCGCCGCCGCACCTCCGGAGGCGTACTGGGCAACGCGTCGGGAAATATCCTCGTCCTGCTCTTTTAATCGTCCGGCAGCCGGAGATACCAGTTTCATCTCGGCAATGATGTCGAATCCAGCCGGATGAAAACCCAGTGGCGGCGGCTCGGGCAACGCCGCGATACGATCCAGCAACTGCGTTTCAGCCACCCGAGCGCGGGCCGCCTTCAGGCGCTCCCGACTCCCCTGGGCCATGCTGTCGAGAAAATCGCTCACACCAAAATCACCCGGCCGCTCCAAATTCTGCCAATCGATCCAACAGGCGTCCGGCGCGGCCGTCGTCAATCGCTGCCGCCGCCAGCACCAGCGCTTCATCCAGGTTCGCCGCCATGCCAACCAATTCCAGGACCAGGGCTGCCCCCAACACCAGCGCATCCCGAGGCGCGCCATGCTGCTTTCCGGCCAGCACCTCTCGCAGGGCCTGGGCGTTTACCGTGGCATCGCCACCACGCAGGTCCTCCGGGTCACAACGGGGCACACCGTGATCCAGCGGGTCCTTCTCATACTCTTCCACCTTGCCGGGACGCACATCGAACATCAGGAACTTGCCGACCGGGGTCGCCTCGTCCCAGCCAGGCTCGCCATGGACCACGAAAGCCCGGGTAATCGGCATGCCGGCCAGGGCATTGGCCATCAGTCGGGCAACCTGGGGCGAGTAAGCGCCGATCAGGTAGTACTCGGGCTGGGCCGGGTTGGTCAGGGGGCCAAGAATATTGAACACCGTGCGCACACCCATGGCGGCCCTCACTGGCACCACGGCCTTCATGGCCGGATGGTAGTAAGGCGCGAACAGGAACGTGAAACCGGTCTCCTCCAGGCAGTCTCCGGCCCGGTTTTCATCCAGGGGCAGGCTCAGCCCCAGGCCTTCCAGCACATCGGCGCTGCCGCAGAGACTCGAGACCGAGCGGTTTCCATGCTTGACTACCCTGGCCCCCGCCGCCGCTGCCAGCAGGCCTGCGCCGGTAGACAGGTTCAGACTGCCAGAACCGTCGCCGCCGGTTCCCACTGTGTCCACACAGGGGCCGTCATTCTTGATAATGGGTTTGACGGCTAACTCGCGCATGGCCATGGCGAAACCACGCACCTCTTCAGGGGTTTCCCCCTTGGCCCGAAGCGCCGCCAGCAATGCACCCGCCTGGGCAGGTTCCATCTGTCCACCGGCAAGTTTTCGCATCAGGTCCTGCGCCTGCTCTTCAGACAGGTCCTTTCCCTGCAACACGTCTTCAAGAAGGTTTTTCATCAGCCCGGTTACTCCATCTCAAGAAAGTTCTTCATCAGGGCCAGCCCATCCGGTGTCAGCACGCTCTCTGGATGAAACTGCACACCTTCCACCTTCAGGTCCCGGTGACGCACACCCATGATCTCGCCCTCGGCGGTCCTGGCGGTTACCACCAGTTCATCCGGAATGCTCACTCTTTCCGCAGCAAGAGAATGGTAACGGCCCACTTCCATGGGATCAGGCAGACCCCGGAAAACGCCCTGGCCATCATGGGCCACCATGGAAGTCTTGCCATGCATCAACTGGGCAGCAGAAATAATCTTGCCGCCAAATACGCTGACAATGGACTGGTGACCCAGGCAAACGCCCAGCACCGGGATATGACCCGCGAAGGCGCGAATCATGTCGCAGGACACACCGGCGCCTTCCGGCCGGCCGGGGCCGGGAGAAATCACCAGGTGCGTGGGCGCAAGAGCTTTGGCCTCTTCCAGGGTGATTTCGTCATTGCGGTACACCAGCGTTTCCGCCCCGAGTCCCCGAAATGCCTGGACCAGGTTATAGGTGAACGAATCGTAGTTATCGATCAACAAGAGCCGTTGGCTCATAAGCCCTCCTGCGCCATGGCCAGCGCACGTCGCAAAACGCGGCTCTTGGCCAGGACTTCTTCATACTCTGCCTGGGGCTGGCTGTCGGCTACGATGCCCGCCCCGGCCTGGAAACAATACTTCCCGCCCTGGAAGACGATGGTGCGAATCGCAATGGCCTGGTCCATGTCCCCGCCATTGCCAAAATACCCAATGGTGCCTGCGTAAAGACCCCGCCCCACCGTTTCATACTGGTCGATCAGCTGCATAGCCCGCACCTTGGGCGCCCCCACCAGGGTTCCGGCTGGAAAGGCCGCCGCAAACAGGTCCATGGCATCCTTGCCCTCGTCCAGGGTTCCACTTACCCCGCTGACGATATGCATGACATGGCTGTAGCGCTCAATGGCCCGGTAGGGGTCCACATGCACCGTGCCGGTGCGGGCAACCCTGCCCAGGTCATTTCGAGCCAGGTCCACCAGCATGACGTGTTCGGCGCCTTCCTTGGGATCGGCCAACAGGTCCTGTTCATGCATCCGATCGGACTTGCTGTCATGGCCCCTTGGACGGGTGCCTGCAATGGGGCGCAGGGAGGCGGTGCTGCCGTGCAGCTTCACCAGCGCCTCCGGTGAGGACCCCGCAACGGTGACGTCGTCCAGCTCGCAGAAATACATATAGGGAGACGGGTTCAACAAGCGCAGTGCCCGGTACACATCGAAGGGCGGCAGATCTGTCGCGCCATGAAATGCCACCGACAACACCAGCTGGTAGACGTCTCCGGCGTGAATATTTCCCTGGGCCTCCAGCACCGCCTGCTTGAATTGCTCGGGGGACATACTGGCCTGGGCGGGCTCGTAGCTACCCCCGACCTTGCCCTGGGGGATGGCGCCGCGCAGCGCCTGGACGATCTTGCCCTTCAGGACTGCACGCTGTTCCTCGCTGCCCTCATGCAGCAATGCCATGCGCCGGGTCAGGTGATCGAACACCAGCACTGAACGAGGCGCCACGTAAATGGCGTCAGGAGTTTCGAGCCGTCCCGGCCTGGCCGTATCAAGGCGCTCGAAGTAA